>JBAXMY010000041.1:0-8740 GCA_037134055.1 archaeon | reverse complement strand
CTTTGTGAATGAGGTCATGCTTGTCTTTCATGAGTATTTCCGAGATTTTTATTGTATCTTTAAAATCGTGCAGTCTGATAAATGCACAGGTTGAGATGATTGCAATCCTTCTTTCCCAGAGATTGGAGGATTTTGCAAGTTTGTAGAGAAGTTTTCGGTTTTTGTCTAGAAGATGTTCGCCAATAATTCGTATGCAAGACAAATCAACAAGATCCCAGTTGTTTATTCTTTTAGTATTCTTTAGATAGAAATTGTAAATTGCATTTCTCTCTTTTTTATCTGCGCTCTTGTATTTTTGCATTAAGATTAGGAGCGCAATGAGACGTTCTTCGTGAATTTTTGAGTTTAGAAGGGTTTGAAGGTCTCTCATTGCTAGAGTTGTATAATTCTTAGCTATCTCTCTTTGTACTGGAACAACAAGGCCTAGGAATATGTCTCCTTCTCCATACTCTCCCTTGCCTGTTTTGAAGAAGCCAGACAGAAGTTTGGCTTTCTTTGGATTGGCTTTGGATTGAATTTCTCTTCTCAAACGTTGTAACATGCTCTAAATGGGTATGGCAAATATTTAAATCTGCCATTTTCTTGGAAGGGGCATGTATCACCTATCAAAGATTAGGTTGCCTAAAGGAGGACCACTTATATTTGTACTTAGTACTTTTCTTATAACCTTGGCAATGCCCCTCATTGCTCCAGTTTTTCCAATGTATACTAAGACATTTGTGAAAACAGATGCCATGGTGGGATATTTGACAGCATTTCTCATGTTTTTGTATTTAGTTTCTAATCTTTTTGTTGGAAAATTGCTTGAAAGATTTTCCAGAGTGAGACTACTTATGATTTCGACTTTAGTTTATTCTGCTACGCTTATGATTCTTCTTTACATTTCTAATGTTTATGAATTCATTGCTCTTGCCGTGTTCAGATCTATCTCACTGGTGGCAATAGTAATCACCATTGGTCTGCTTGTGCGAGAGAATAGTGAACGAAGTAAACTGGGAAAGGTTGAAGGATGGTTCTATGTTGTTTCGAATTCGGCTTGGATGATTGGACCATTGATTGGAGGATATATCGCATTGAAATTTGACTATGCCGGAGTATTTTTGGTTGCTGCATTGTTTCCTCTTCTTTTCTTTTTTCTTTTGTTTTCAGAGAAACTTAGGGAAAAAAGAATTATTATCAAGCACGAACATTCTTGGAATGCCATAAAAGAATTCTTCAAGAGAAAAGATATGCGTGTGGTTTATTTACTTTCCGCAGGGATAATGTTGTGGTGGGGTTTCATTTATACTTTTGTTCCCCTCTATCTGACTGAGCATGCATATAATCCTGCAGAAATAGGTTATGTACTATTTGCTTTAGTCATTCCACTCATTCTTCTTGAAATGCCTGTTGGAAGATGGGCCGATCGGAAGGGATGTAGAAGATTCTTGACTCTTGGCTTCAGCATAATGGGAATATTCGCGCTTCTTGCATTCTTTTCTTCAGTTGGAATGAGTGTGTGGTTCATAATTCTTGCTAGCTTTGGAGCGGCATTTATTGAGCCATTGCTCGAGTTCTTTTTCTTTACGAAATTGAATGATCGAGATGAAGTAAGATTCTATCCAGTCTATAAAACATCGATAGACTTTGGTAAAATAGTTGGCATGATTATATTCTCTAGTTTACTTTTGTTCTTCAGTTTCAAAAGTCTATTCCTTTTCCTTGGAACAGCCTTGGCGTTGTTTGCAATTGCCGCATATGTATTTGTTAGAGATTAGATGCATTGGTTCCACTCCAGAGTATAAATAAAACTTTAAATATTGGAACAGCCTCATATAACAATGGCAGAAGACGAAGTTGAGGATATCGAAGGGGATGAACTGATTGATGAGGATGACGATGTCATCGAAGAAGAGACGGAAGCTGAGGGTGAAGTAGATTTCTGATTAGATTAGTTCGTCTCTACAATCTGGACAAAGTATTTGGTTATTTATTTCCATGAGTTCTGAGAATGAGCCACAATTTTCACAGAAACCTTCTTCTTGAGGGTTCTCGGTAATGTTTGCGAGCTTTCTCGATTCTTCTCTTATTGCGTCTAATTCACCAACTTCGTGATAGAGCGTAGGTTCAACCCTCAGGATGTCCTTTAGCGTTAGAACCCCAATGATCTCTCCATCCGATATGACTGGAAGTCTTCGGAAATTATATTGTTTCATCTTTTCAAGGGCTTCAGTTATATCTGCCGAAGGCTTTATTATTGCAACGCGTTTTGTTGCGTGATCAAGAGATTTGACTTTTTTTAGATTGATTTTAGGTTTCTTTACGATGGTCCAGAGAATGTCTCTGGAGGTGATAATGCCCACGAGACGTTTGCCTTCAACGATCACTAGGCTGTCTACCTTTTCTTGAACCATGAGCTTTGCACAATCTAAAAGGGATGAACTTGGTCGGACTGAAACGAAATTCCTAGTCATTATGTCTCCAACTGGTATTTTTGCCGGAGGTTTTGAGAGTTTTACCATATTATATTGATGTGTTTGGGAGATATAAACATTTATATAATAAACTTGATAATATAGAATATATTAAAATGGGGTTGTTTAAATTTTTGTTTGTTGTATTTTTATTAGCGGTTGCTTTCGGAGCAGGCATTGTGGTTGCTAAGGTCTATCTATATCAAGGCATTTTGGAGGTTTCTGTGCCAATAAAACAGGAGATTCCAGTGCACATAAATGAAAGTATTTCAGTTCCGTTCTCTGACAAAATTAGCGTTCATCTGAATGACAGCTTTCCCATCGATATGAATGTGAAAACAGAGATTATTGTGCCAGTTGACGATGATATTCCTATTTCTACCACCATTCCAGTTTCTACAATTGTTCCAATTGATACCATCGTGTATGTGACAATCCTTGGAGTGAGCACTGGTTTGCCGATAAAGGCGAACATTCCCGTAACAATTGATGTGCCAATAAATACAAAGGTGCACATTAAGAAAGATTTTACAGTTAGTATCAATGTGCCAGTCAAGGATAACATACGTATTGATAAAACAATAATGGTACCAATTGATAAGATATTTGAAATACGTGTGGATAAGGATACGATGGTGAGTGTTGACACGAAGGTAAAGACCAAGTTAAGTATCGATGAGATATTGAATAAATAATTTTTAGAAACAATTAAAAGTCTAGATTCTTGAATAGTCTTAGGAGATAAAAATGGTGAATCCAATAGTTAATATTATTCGAACCGAATGGGGATATCTGGGGAAGAGAAGAAATTTCTTTATTTTCTACTCTTTTCTATTTTTTATAGCTGCGCTTGTTGAACTTGCTACGCCATACGTTATCGGGCTCATATTCAATTCCATTCAGAGTACGATTGCTTCTCAGGCTGACCTCTATAGCTTGCTTTTCAAAATATCTCTGCTTTTGATTATTACTGTGGTTTTCTGGATTTTCCATGGAACGGCAAGAGTGTTTGAGAATACAACTGGATTTTTTGTAAAAAAGAATTACATAAATGATAAGGTCAGGATCATATTCAGACTGCCGGTGAAGTGGCATAAGGATAATCATTCTGGTGATACGATAGATAAGATTAATCGGGCTTCTGGTTCGGTAGAGGAATTCTCTAGTAATATGACATTCCAGATTGTCTATGCCATAGTACAATTCTTTGGTTCACTCATCGTACTAATGTTTCTTGATTGGAAGATAGGAACTGTGGCATTGGTATATTCGGTAATAATCTTATTTTTCATAACGCGAATAGATGTAAGGTTGTCGAAGAAATATCAGGAGTTGAACAAATTTAATAATGCATATTCGGCTAAATTGTTTGATTATGTAAGTAATGTAATGACAGTTATCACTCTAAGGCTTAGAAAGTCTGTTGGAGAAGAGATTGATAATAAGCTAAAGGCAGCCTATCCAACTCACAGAGGCAGTGCAATTATGAATGAGTTTAAGTGGGGATTTGCAAGCGTTGCTATCCAAATAATGGTTGTGGGTCTTATTATCTATAGATCATACACAGAGTTTAATCTGACTGGAACGATTCTCATTGGAACATTATATATGTTATATGGCTATCTGAATAATGTTGGTGGTACATTCTATAGATTTGCTGAATTATATGGCACCATGATTCGTTATAATGCGAGAATTATCGGAGCTTATCCAATAGATGAGGAGTTTGCCAAGTTGAATGAACCAGAATCTGGAAGTTTACCTAGGGGATGGAAGACTGTGGACATGAAGAACATTTCATTTACATATGATAAGGAAGGCAAGGTTACGCACATAGACAATATTGACTTCAAATTTGAAAAGGGACAGAAAATCGCTCTGGTTGGGGAAAGTGGTTCGGGTAAGAGTACAATCCTTACACTCATAAGAGGACTGTACAATGTAGAATCGGGAGAGTTTTATTGTAATGGCAAACTTCTTCCTGGTGGCGTGGTTAACATTAAGGATAGCGTAACACTTATTCCTCAGGAGCCAGAGATATTCAATAATACATTCAAATATAACATAACCATGGACTTGCCTGCGAGTGGAGCAGAGATAAACAGGGCAGTACAGATTGCTCAACTCAAATCAGTAGTAGAGAAGTTACCAAAAGGTCTCGATACGAGTGTAATGGAAAAGGGTGTATCACTCAGTGGAGGAGAGAAGCAGAGACTTGCTTTGGCTAGAGGATTGCTTGCAGCAAGAAAGAGTGAAATCGTATTGCTTGACGAACCAACAAGTAGCGTTGATAGTTTGAATGAAATAAAGATTCATGACCAGTTGTTCAAAGAGTTTGCAGATAAGACGATAATTTCCTCCATACATAGATTGCATTTGTTGGATAAGTTTGATTACATATACGTATTCGCTAAGGGAAAGATAATTGGCCAGGGGACATTCAAGGAATTAAAGAATGATCCGCACTTTAGAAGAATGTGGTCTAAATATAATAAAGAAAAGAGTGTTGATAAGAGATTGGAAAGCAAAAGCCGGTAATAGGTATTAGTGCTTGTCCGAAAGACTTCCATTCCTCAGAGTTTTATGTATATCTACAAATGTATCAAAGTTCTCTAGGAAAACTTTAATCATATTTGGATCAAACTGTCTTGGATTTGTTTTGTGGTCTCCAAAGGTCATTATTTTTTTTGTTTTATCATAGGGGATTGCTTCTTTGTATCTTCTTTTTGAGGCGATTGCATCAAAAATATCAACTATTAGAACAAGGCGAGCATAGTGTGGGATTTTTTCTCCAGCAATTTTTCTTGGATAACCCTTTCCATTGTACCTTTCGTGATGACTGAATGCAATGTCCGATGCAATCCGAAGTTGTCTATCAGATTCTAAATTTGCCGCCCTTCTGATGTATTCTAAAATAGCATGGCCAGATACGGGATGTCTTTCAACTTCCTTTAGCTCTTTTTTTGTTAGACCATCATTGTTGTTAAAGAAAGATTTTGGAAGATAAACCTTGCCGATGTCATGTATTTTTGCTGGAAGAAGTATGTTTTCTAAGCCTTCTTTTCCACCCAATGTTCTATTGAACTCCTGAGCTATAATCCCTACTCTTTCCATGTGTCTGCCCGTAATCTTGTCAGTTTCTATAGCAAATTTCAGAAGATCTTTCATGATATTTTTTGCACTATAATCGTATTTTGGAAAATTCTCTATTGGCAGGCCAGCTAGAATTCTGTCCTTATTGTTTTCTATAGATTTTATTAGTTCTGGATAGCAGTACATAAAAACAAGTAAAAAACTAGGTTTTTAATCATTATTGGGGTAAAGTCTATAAAACCCAGAGCATACTTTGTAGTATGAACAATAAGCCCGAATCTAATTTGATAGGAAAATTGAAGGAAATTTTAATTGAACATGAGGATGAAAGGGTGTGTGTTGTTGGTACAACGTGTACTGGAAAGTCCTATCTGATTAAACATATTCTACATGCTTTAGACATGGATGAACTGATATTCCCATTACTTTCAAAGGAGGAGAGTAGCTATGTCATGCAAAAACCCTGGACTCCTGAAATTGGGAAGACTATGATTCGATTGGTCAGGGAAAGAATAAAAATTCAGTCCGGAAAGCCAGTATTTGGAACGGTCGTGATTTCGTGTGATTTTATAGTTTATTTGAAGATTAGTGATATCCTTCTTAGAGAAAGGACTGGAAAAAGAGGAAAACAATATTCAGATGCAAAGAATATGCAAAATCAACTTGAGCAGGAGATAAAACTGAGTAAAATTCCATATGTTGAAATAGATATGGGATAGAAGTGCGCTCTGAGGGAATCGGACCCTCATTTACTGATTGGCAACCAGTCGTTCTACCACTAAACTAAGAGCGCTTGAGATTTCCAGGAAATGACGTTATTTAAAGATTATTAGAGCGGTTAAAATTGACAATTAATTTTATATAGTATTTGAACTAGATTAGAGTATGGCTTCAGATGAGGTGGTTTATTTGAAATGTTTTTACGACGAAGGTTACTGTGGTTCCATGCGTGTCAGTACTGGCAGGAAAGTTAATCTTGACGGAATATTAAAGGTGATATCCATGGCTGAGCGAGGAGAACGAATATGGGCTGGAGCTTTTGAAAATCCTTCATATATGTTAAAGAAAGATCTTAATGCATATCAGAGAATGGGTTCTACAACCCATGTTCCATACAAGATGGAAGATTCTGGAATTTTCTCAACTAATGATGGTGGAAGATTTATTTGTCCATATGATAAAACAAAAATGATTCAGAAGAATAGAGGTATTCTTCTAAATCCAAGCATAGTCAACAGAGAGGGGATGTTTAGAAGAAATGATCTTGAAACATTATCTCAGGAACTTGGAAAGTCTCTTGAATTGTGTGGAGTTCCGCCAATAAATACTGAAAGAATAAGGTTGGACGTATTTGAATTTTTAGAACTTGATAGGAATGGAATTGTGCCATACGATTCCGTGGATCCGGCAAGAATGATAGACTGTATGGTTAAAAAGGCAGATAGAAAGTGTTCAGAATTAATTGATATGATGGTTATGTTTATATTAGTAAATAAAAAAATAATTCCCGATAGCGTTAAGGACCCACTATTGGCATGCAATTTGATGAAGAAGATGTACCTGGGCAAATCTGAAGAGTGGCTTATCGATAATATTGGAAAAAAGGATTATCAAAAACTGAGTGATAGTCTATGTCTGATATCTGAAGGAAAAAAGCCAGGAATAAATTAGTTCTTGTGCCTTTTCATATAGTCTTCTACTGCTGCCTTCAAGGCTTCCTCAGCTAGAACTGAACAGTGTATCTTTACTGGAGGCAACCCGCCAAGGGCTTTTACTACATCGTCATTGGAGAGACGCATGGCTTCTTCTAGCGTCTTTCCTTTAATCAGTTCGGTGGCCATGGAACTGGCTGCAATTGCAGAACCGCAGCCAAATGTTCTAAACCTTGCATCGGCAATTCTTCCATCAACAACCTTTATGGAAACCTTCATTATATCTCCGCAGGCTGCTGCCCCTACTTCTCCTATGCCATCGGCGTCTTTTATGTCTCCAATGTTTCTAGGATTCATGAAGTGATCCATTACCGTTTCATTATACAATGAGTAGGGTTTTTCTCTCTCTTCAAACTTATATCCTGGTGGCAATGGTGGCCCATATATTTCAGTCATGTCTTTTGGAAGGGTAGAAAGTTTATAAGTTCTATGAAACTCTAGTAGTATCAAGTAGAAACGTTTATAAGAGTAAAAGCTGGAATTTGATTATGGCCCATTAGTCTAGTGGCAAAACGACTCGTTTACACCGAGTAGTCCGCAGTTCGATTCTGCGATGGGCCATTAGTTATTAAATTCATCGGAACCAAAGTACAAAAAAGGTTTATTAACTTTGTTAATTCCACTTTGTCAGGCCTCATAATCTAATGGTAGAATGCCTCTTTCACGTGGAGGATGCCTGAGTTCGATTCTCAGTGGGGCCATCTATCGAATATGTTAAATAGTTTGTTTTCTTAATGCATGTATGCCAAAATCAGCTAAAAAATTAAAGGTTGGAAGGTTTGTTTATTGGACACCAAGAATATTGGGAATTGTATTTGTTTTGTTTTTGGCACTATTTTCCCTGGATGTGTTTGGAAATGGATATACGTTTTGGGAAACTGTTCTTGGACTACTGATGCATAACATTCCTTCAATTGCTCTGTTGATTATTCTTATTGTGGCTTGGAAGTATGAGTGGGTTGGGGCAGTTGCGTTCATTCTTGCCGGAGTGGCGTACATTGTCATGTTGGCAATGAATCCTATTTTTGAATGGTATATGATTTCCTGGTCTGTAATAATCGCAGGTCCTGCTTTCTTCATTGGAATTTTGTTTTATTTGAATTGGGTTAGGAAGAGAAATTTAAAAATTAAGAGATGAGAGGTACGAAAAAGTCGTGGCTTGAGAGAATGCTGGCTAGTGGAACTGCACTAGTTCTTGCAGGAGCAATGCAAGTTTATGCTCTTGAAGCGCCAGAGCCTCCACCACTTGAATTGCCCGCGCCACCACCATCACAGGTTTCATCTTCCGAAGGAATGCCTCCATTGCCATATCCGGCAGTTTTTCAGAAGAGACAGGAAAGAAAAAATCCACCCCAACCTCCTGTTTTGATTACCAAGATAAAAACAAAAGATCATGAAGATTGGGTACGCACGCCAAGAGATGTTAAAGGCTTACTGCATTGGATGAGCACTGAAGTTGGAGTAAGTTTTTCTTCCAACATT
>JBAXMY010000040.1:0-8767 GCA_037134055.1 archaeon | reverse complement strand
TAATAACATTTGTCAGTTTATTCTCATCATGAATTATATAATGGTTTTTTGTACTCGTCCAGACATCTGCTTGAATGAGTTTGTTCTTTAATATCTTCTTTGAGCTTTCTGTGGCAGGAATTGCTATTTTGTGTTCGCGTATTTTGTATCGTCTCAGAAGAGAATCGCTTATCTTTCCACTGTTGCATACAACATAGTCTGGCTCTCTTCCATTTATTCTCTTTTTTATTTCTTGCACGAAATCCAGGACATCGTATCCGTCCGTTTCTCCAAGTTTTGTTGTAATGTTTATTACTTGAATCAGTTTTGCCTTGCTTTTTTCTATTGCTCTTGGAATGCCAGAAACAAGAAGGACTGGGATGACGCTGGTGAAAAGGTCTCCTGGGCAAAATATTATGTAATCTGCATTTTTGATTGCTTTTAATGCATTTCTGTCAGCAGAAATCTTGGGTGTGAGCCAGACATTTGTTATTTTATGATTTATTGGATCCCAGAGTCTGTTTCTCGATATGGTGTCAACATATGTTTCTCCGGAGAATGTTTGTTTGCCTTTCAATTTTACTTTAAGGGAAGTGCGTCCTAGTGAAACTGGATAGGCTCGGTGATTTTTGTCTAACTGCATTGTTTCTTGCATTAACTTGATTGCATCCATTACTCCATGTTTTACTGCGAGGCTTGTGAAAAGTATATTTTTGACTGAATGCAACTGCAGGGTATCGCTGTTTAGTCTAAGCATCATACTCTCCGAGAGCTTATTGTTTTTGGAAAGAGCACAGATGCATTTCGTCAGGTCGCCAAGGTATCCATTTATACCATATTTTTTGAATTCTCTTCTTAGGATTCCAGTAGAACCTCCCGAGTCGCTGCAGTTGCAGAGTGCAGTGATATCAAGATTTGGAATGTTTTTAATTCCCTTGAGAAGTTGTGCATGTCCTCCTCCACCGCCAAGGGTAACGATTTTGAGTTTTCTCTTCTTCATGCCTTTTTTCATATTGAAAAGAGAATTTTAGTAGTTATAAGGCGTGTTAAGTGAAAATAGCTATTTGTGTTATAGAATTATCTTTCATGAGCTATTTGTTTTCTCCAGGACGCTTCTGGGATAATTGCATCTATCAAATCAAGTTTCAAAGCTTTCGGTGCGGTTAGAAACCTATCCTTGCCACCACCAAATTCTTGTTCCCAGAATTCTGTAGGAAATCCAGTTCTGGATTGTAAGATTCTGTAATGTCTTTTTTGCATTTCTTTAGTATATTCTAGGTATTTCTCTAGAGCTTCTGCTTCTTTGCCCGATGTGTCTCCTGAACGTATGTTGTGAATCATGATTACTGAATTCTTACTCATTGCGCGATGTCGGCACGCTTGTAATATTATCGCTCCCATACTTCCTGCTATTCCATATGCTTCTCCGTCAATTGGTGCATTTGAATTTATTATTGAATCATATATCCCGAACCCGTTTACTACGCCACCCCCAGGACAATTTAATACTAATCTTATTGGTTTATCGTTAATTGCATTTAGAAGATTCATTCCTTTCATAAACAAATCAACCGCATGGTCTCCAAGGTTATCTTCTTCTGCAGCGCCCGGGGCAATCAGGTAAATTCTTCTCGTTACGGTATCTACATTATAATTAAAAATGTTCGATCGAACATTGTCGGTATAAATGTCTGTTATAACTTTATTTTTCAAATCTGTTAAGCGTTTGACCATGAATATACCCTTCATATCTTGATATTTAAACAAATTTCCACTCTAATGTATATATCAGGATAGACAGATGGGGTTTATTCTACGCGAACTTCTCCAAGTTCTTCTTTGAGTCCGTGGGCTTTACTTTCCAGAAGTCCTGCGTGTGAGATTTCAATGAAGTCTACTTTGCCTCGCAGTTCCTCGATGTTTGATGCTCCAACATAGGTCATTCCTGAGGCGAGGCCACCCATGAATTGTTTTATAATCTTTTCAACTGGACCTTTATATTCGACTAGAGTCTTTTCACCTTCTACACTAACTGGTTCTAGTTTTGTTTGTCCGTCAAGAAGATGTTTCTTAATTGTTGCATCAAAGCTAGCCATTCCCCTATATAACTTGAATTTCTTTCCATCTTTTTCCATAACTTCTCCAGGAGTTTCATCCGTTCCTGAAAATATATTTCCAAGCATTACCGTATCGGCTCCGGCTCCTAGGGCTTTTGTAACATCTCCAGGATATCTTACTCCTCCATCTGCACATATTCCTATTCTTCCCTGAGTTATTTCATAGGCGTCCATGATGGCAGTTACCTGAGGTACGCCTGCACCAGTCATTATTCTAGTTGTGCACATACTTCCCGGACCAATTCCAACTTTTATGGCATCAGCACCTTTATCTATGAAGTAAAGTGCTGCTTCCTTTGTTGCGATATTACCAACCATTACATCTGTTTTCGGATAGTTCTGCTTCAGCCAGTCCACAGTTCTGCCAACTCTCTTTTGATGCCCGTGGGCAACGTCCAGGACTAGAATATCACAACCAGCATTCACTAGTGCGGGAACTCTTGTTTCATAATCTTTAATTCCTATGGCTGCAGCACAAAGAAGTTTTACTGCTTTAACCTTTTTGACTTCCTCCGCCTGGGCATTTTCGTCCATGAATCGATGCAATACTCCCAGTCCTCCAAGTTCTCCCAGTTTTATTGCCATATTGCTTTCACAAACAGTATCCATGTTTGCTGCAATTAGAGGAATGTCTATGTAATGGTTCTTTGTGACACGTGTTTTGAAGTTTACATCTCTTCTGGAAACGACTTTAACATTATACTTGGGAATAATTAGAACGTCGTCATAGGAATATCCCTTGCCTATTACTCTTGCCATCTTTGTTTTTTAAACCTCTACCTTTTCTTTCAGTTTTAATGGTTTTAAATATATTTGTCTAATCTAGTGATAGGGTTACTTTTTTCGATTACCTCCTAGAGTACATATTAATTTATAAATGACTGAGCTATGGATTTTCGATGGTAGAAGGGGAAATTGTTAAGCGCGTTAACCTTGCAGATATGGAAGGCGATTTAACTTATTATGATAAACAATTCACACAATATACGGTTAGAAAAGTAAAGCCCGTTGAACAGTTTTTTGGATATCCTTTAGTGAAAAGAAGATTGACAGATTCATTTGATTCATTAACTGCCGGGCAGATAACCCTTCCCATTCTAATGGATGGTCCTCCAGGAATTGGTAAGACTGAACTCTTTCTCTCATTTGCTCAGAAATATAACTCTCCCATCGTTGTTTCTGATCAGGAAAATTTGAGCAAGAACTTAGAAGATTTGTTGTCTAATTTGGGTAAGGTTAATAAAAAGTTCTTTTTATTTTTTGACGATGTAAATCCAAGTAACATAGATTGGCATCCATTTAGAAACAATGTGTGTGGTGTGGGAAACTATCCAGCAAATGTACTAATTGGTATTGCAACTAATGAAAGATTTCCAGATAATGTAACAAGTCGATGTAATTATGTGGTCATCCCAGAATTCTCTCTCGGAATTGCTAAGGAAATGGGTAGAGATTATTTGGTACATCAGAAGTTAAAGAGTCCAAAAATGATTCAATCAATGATTAATGGTTTTATAATAGATTATATTAGTTCATATAAGTCTACTGGAACTGTGTCTGAGATATCTCCAAGGTCTTTTATTAGACATATGGATTATATTTCTGCCTCTCCAGAGAGAAGAGAAAAGATTTTATTGATTAGCAAGGGCGAGATGTTTGACCCTTCAAAGAGGATTGCTCCTGATCAGGCTAGGGAAGATTTGAGTAAGATGAAAGTCGATTTGAGAAATGTCATGGCTATTTTTGGGACACCCATGATTAGTGATACGGACTTTTTAGAAGTGTACAGAGATTCATTGAGGAAGCAAGGTTTTGAATCGAGATATTTTGCTCCAATAGGTGTGACTCCATCTAAAGATGCAAGTAACGGCGTTTAAAATGGCAGATATGGGTCCTGTCGATTTCATAAAAGAAAAACCAGAATTTTATTTGCAACATGGCAAGTATACTGCGCCTGGCAAGGTAGTTTCTGAAAAAGTTGTGGAATGTAAGAAGTTATTTGGATTAGAAAAGAGATTGGAATATATCACGGGCATTATTCGTGGTCTCGGAGTATTTCCAGATAGTGATGAGAAATATAGACTGCGAAGGGCGAGGGGTGCAGAGGATATTTTAGCAAGTAATAAGTTGACTGGATGTGTTGACTACTCGCTGATTTTATTATCAATGGTTCGGGAATTGGGAATTCCGGCAAGATATGTTGAAACGTTTAGACAAGATTTCTTTGATAATCCAGATAAAGACGGAGTAAGTGGACACATATTTGTTGATTTATTTGTCGATGGTGAATGGAGAGAATACAATCCTGCCAAGGGCTTTGTTCCAAGTGGAGGATATCATCTGGTAATTCCTGAGAAAAAAAATGAACTTGGAAACCAGCATATGAGATGGCACGAATATGTGCCAATTGCCAAGGGGCTTGATTTTAGTGATTTGAGACTTCTACAGGATGGAGATATGCGAGGAACTAGAATTGCAATAAATGATTTTGATGACATGCGTAAATATATCGGAGAATTTAAGACATTAAATGGCCTGGTTGCCTAACCAAAGAATTCATTGTATACTGCTTTGACTGCATCAATTCTTCTATTTTCTTCTATGCCTATGAACATGCTCAAGTCTGTTGCTCCCTTGTTTAGAGTTAGTTGATGAATGTTTTCTTTTGCCAGGGCAGAGAGAGTTCTTCCAGGTACATCAGGGTGTGAACGCATTCCAAGCCCAACTACCGCAAGGATTGCGATTTTATCTCGATAGGTAATCTCTTCAGGTTTGACTTTCTTTTTTATTCCACTGAGAAGTCTGTCTAACTTTCCAGATTGAATCTGGTCTCTTTCAATTATGAGGGACATGCTGTCATAGCCAGTTGGATTATGTTCATAGTTGATATTTTCCGATAGAAGAATGTCTAGCACATCTCTTCCGAAGCCGATTTCCTGATTCATTCCTGGTTTGTATATATCTAAGAGCATATATCCTGGCTTGGAGGCAATGCCAATTATTCTTTCTTCTCCTTGAGCCATTCTTTTTTGCATAATTCTAGTTCCAGGTTCTGTTGGATTGTTTGTGTTTCGTACGTTAAGCATAGTTCTTCCATCGAGGAGAGGACGAAGTGAATCAAACTGCAATTTAAATCCATTATATGCTAGTTCCCGAGCTTCTTCAAGTGTTATTTCTTTGATTACTGGAGAATCTGGGCAGATTTTTGGATCGGCTGCTCTCAGTCCGTTTTCGTCAGTCCAGTTTTCATAGACTTCAGCTTCAATTCCTCTGGAAAGAATGGCTCCAGTTGTGTCTGAGCCTCCTCTTGGGAAGGTAACTAGCTTTCCGCGTCTTGTGTAGGCATAAAATCCTGGGACTACTGCAATTCTTCCTTTTGCTTGGGATGGTAGAAGTTTACCAATTCTGGAATAGGATTGTGGATCTGGGAGAACAAGACCATTTTTTTCTATTGCAGTTAGTCCAATGTTGTTAGGATCTAAAAATACAGCATTTACTCCTCTTGCTTCAAGAAGAGAAGTGAATATCCTAGCTGAGGCATATTCTCCAAATGCTTTTATGTTGTATTCATAGTTTGATCTATTAGTTTCTGTAAGTCTATGACGTAAATCTGATAATAATGAAGATGTGAGAGCGCTCTTTTCTGGGAGAAGCGAAGTTATTCTCTCACTTATTTGATCAAGATTAGAATCGGAACCATTTTGCCTATAATCTTTAGATGCAGTAATTAGCAATTCTGTCAATTTAGTATCTCCCTTGAATCGATCTCCAGGAGCTGATACGACTACTACCTTTCTTTCAGGATTTGAGAGAACTATATCCATTACTTTTTCCATTTGCTCCCTCGTTGCGAGGGATGTTCCGCCGAATTTTGCTACAATGCTCATTTTGGTTCGTTTTTCCTATCACCTGTAATTTCTTAAATCTATGCCTAGTCTTTCTGGAGTGTACCCGGAGATTAGGGTGTCAAGCCCAGGTCTAAGTTCTTCGGGCACTGGCGTTAAGGGCAGTCTAAGATGGGTGTTGAAGTAGTATGCGAGCGGAATTGGATTCTTTATCCTGAAAACTCCCTGTTTGACAAGAGGATTGATTTCTTTCTGCATTGCTTCTGCTTCTGCACAATGCCCTCGCTGGGCGTAGCTAATTATTTCATTAAAGTATCTAGGCGCTAAATTGGCACTGGCCGAAATTACTCCTGCCGCTCCAAGTTGCATCATATCATTGACTAGGTGATCTTCTCCCGATAGAACTCTAAACCTATTTCTTCGTGTATGATCAATTATCTCTTTTGCTGCTTCCAAATTTCCAGATGCTTCTTTTATGCCCACTATATTACTCGTTTCATTTGCTAGTCTTATGACCGTTTCCGGTAGGATGTTTGAGGAAGTTCGTCCTGGAACATTGTAGATAATTATATTGCTGTTTGGTAAAGATTCAGAGAGAGTTCTATAGTGTTGAAATAAACCTTCTTGAGTAGGATTATTGTAATATCCAGTTACATGTAGGAATGTGGAAGGGCCTATTTTTCTTTCTATATTCCATGAATGAATTAGCGCTTCTCTTGTACAATTTGATCCAGCTCCCACTATGAATTGCATTAGTGGATAATTCTTACCTGTGTAGTTAAAAGCGTTTGTTACTAATTCTTCATGTTCTTTCCAATCTAGGGTTGCAGATTGTCCAGTTGTTCCAGCAATTACAATTCCTGCTACTTTAGCTCTTTCTTGATCGTCTATAAGTCTATAAAGTTTTGGGTAATCTATTGAATTACTCAACCCTTTTCCAGCTAACATTGGTGTAATAAGAGCAGTATAAACTCCATCTATATTTCTCGCTTCTACTGGTTTATTTTTTGGTGTTCTATGTCTGTAATTCATGTATTAGATAACTTTAAATAGTATATTAACATAATGTAAAATAGTTTACAATATCATTTGTAAATGTAAATCACATGGTAACCATAGCACGCGTAGTGGAGAAGAAGCTCGAAGATAGACCATTTATTCAGGAATCTCTTGCAAGAGGTATCATAAATGTGGCTGCTCTCGCTGAGGAAATGATTCCAGAAATTGAAAGGGAGATGGGCGGCAAGGTTAAATTCTCTGCGGTTAACATGGCTATCCGACGTTTATCTGAGAAGTTGAATAAAAAGTTTGAAAATAAGACGAAGTTTGACAGATCTTCCAACATAGCAATTATTTCTGATCTGGTGTGCTTTAGTCTCTATCGAACACCAGACCTACAGAAGTATCTGAGAGAAATATCTGAATTGGTAGATCTTCAAGCAGGGGATTTTTTGACAATTACTCAGGGGATGAACGAGATTACGCTATTTACAAATAAAAAATATGAGAAGAAGATACAGGACATTCTTCCTCAAAGAACAATAAAGATAGTTTACAGAAATTTGAGCAGCGTGACAATTCATATTCCCTCTTCTTCCGTGGAAACTCCAGGATTATTTTATTTGGCTACCAGAGCTTTGGCATGGGAAAGTATAAATCTAATTGATATAGTTTCGACTGTAACAGAAATGACATTCATAGTTCGAGAGAAGGATACCATGCGAGCATTCGATGCAATAAAGAAAACAATTGAGAAGCATTCCTAGCGGGAAACGTAGTATACTTGGACTATTCTGTATATTGGTAATTTTTAAATACACACAAAATATAGATTATCTATGTATCACAATCGAAAGGATGCAGGGTTGCAATTGGCGCATGCACTTAGGAAGTATTCTAAATTGGATGCCATAGTTCTTGGAATTCCACTTAGTGGAATGGAAGTAGCATATCATGCGGCTAAAGCACTTCATCTTCCTCTGGATGCGACGGTCGTTAAAAATTTTCTACTTGGTGCTACTGGAACAGACGTCCATTTTGTTAATCCAGCCATAGTAAGGGATTATGATTTATCTGACAAGGATGTGGAAAGGTTGATATTAGAAAAGAAGAAAAAGGCAAAGGAATTATATGCTTATTTTGGAGGGAAAAAATATGATTTATCTGGAAAGATTGCAATCTTAATTGATGACGGTCTTTCTACGGGAATGACTGCAAATATTGCCTGTCAAATTGTTAGAATGGGAGGAGCTAAGAGGGTAGTGTTGGCTCTACCAGTTGCATATTCTGAAGCATTGAAGAGTATCGAATCAAGAGCCGATGAAGTGGTTTGTTTAAATAGACAGAAAGAGGAAGTAGATATATCTAAGTTTTATACCAAGTTTCCGAACGTGGATATTCCCAAGATTAAAGAGTATCTTTCTGGCTGAACTTTTCAAAGTAACATATCTTCCGTAACTTTTTCTGTGTAGAAATAAAAATGTTCTTCACCTCTTGTTGATGGAAGGAGGATTGTTTCTATGAGCCCTAGTTTTGTGAGATTGTTTACACATGATTTTACTTCCTCTTCCGAATGTCCTAATTTTTTATTTGCATGAGTATGGAAAGTAGTCGCAGGCATTTCCAATATAAAACTCAGAATCTCCCTCTCTTTTTGTGTTAATTTCACCATTTATTTAATGTTTCTTTGTTAATATTTGTTTCTATTTCTCCCCTAGGGAAGCATGGACAAATTTGAGTGTTCCTGGAGACCAGAAGGCAAGATGATGTTCTAGAGCAAGAGTCATCTTGCTTTTTGAATTAACGCCTTTTTCAGTCCATCCTCCT
>JBAXMY010000039.1:0-8840 GCA_037134055.1 archaeon | reverse complement strand
GTATTCTAGCAAAGGAAGTCGATTGTACATACTCTCATGCGGTGAAGATATTGCAGAGCTTGGAAAGACTTAGCCTGGTGGTATTTGAAAAGCAGGGAAGAATTAAGTTAATCAAGCTAACAAAGAAGGGACAGGAAGTTGCTGAGAACATAGAGAGCATAAAGAAGGCAATAGCTGACTAGTATCCGATTGTCGCAGATTATATCTGATTAGCACTAAGTTTATATATTCTTTTTATCTTATGGAGCTATGAAAAAAGGGCAAGTTTCTATCTTTGTTATTGTTGCAATTGTCATTGTGGCAGTTATCTTGGGAATATATTTCCTTCAGGGAAATCTATCGCAGCAGAGCGACAAGAATCTAAGTCCAGAAGCTCAGCAGGTGAAGGGATATGTGGATGAATGCTTGAAGACGACACTTACGGAAGGGATTATTACTATTGGAGAGCAGGGCGGGTATAATACCTTGCCTGAGAAATCAAATACTTTCTTTTTCTTTGCCAAGCCATATTACTTCTCTGGAAAGCAGGCTAGTGTTCCGGGAAAGGATGTTTTAGAAAAAGAAATTACTGCTTACATTCAGGATAATGTTGATGCATGTTTGGAGAATTTCAGTTATTTTGATGGAAAGGGAATGAAGATTAGTAAGGGTACTAACAAGGCAATTGTAAAAATAAATGGACTCGTCGTCTCAGCACAGCTTACTTCTTCAGTTAACATTGATGCAGGTGGTTCTGCATCCTCTGTCAAAGATTTCTCTGCTTCTGTTTCTCCAGTTAGATTTGATACCTTGCTGGCTGCAAGTAATGATATAGCCAGTTCGGAAACAAAGGATCCTAGGACTATGTGTCTTTCATGCATCAAATTAACTGCTTCAACGCATGGCATCAATGTGGAAATTCTAGATACGAATGACAGAAATGAGTATATTTTCCAGCTGGTAGATGAGCAATCTAACTTTAGTGGCACGTCATATGACTATAAGTTTGCAGGTAGATACACATTCCCAGATTGCACTAGTTTGGAGGATTGTCAAAATGCTTTATCTTCTCAATAGGTCGGTATTTGTTTTTATTTTAGGCATTTTTCTTTGTTTTAGTGTAATTGCTGCCGTCATTCCAGCAGCTCCAGCAGGATGCAATCAGAATAGTATAGATTACAAGACAGTAAGTGCTGACTGTGCTAACTATGTGTTACAGTATTATCCAAAAAACATCGATCTTTCTAAGGTGAGTGCAGAGGTTATGGCAAAGATGAGTGATAGCATCTCAGCAAATCCTGGTAAATATTCACAGGATGTCTTGGAAGGGAGAACTTTGAACATTGCCAAGGATTTGAAGGGAATTTCATACACTCAGGATGGGAAGATTACATTAACTAATGACAAAGATGTGAAAACATTCGATTTGAATAGCTTCGATAAAAAAACTAATTTTACAATCTATCAGGATGATAATGGATTAAAAAGATTGAGGGTGGAAACTTCTAAAATTACGGGTGCGGCTCTGGAGAAGGCAGGTAATTTTGATCTTGTACCGATAAATAAGGAAATTGTTTATGAATCTCCAGGATATAACACTAAGGTTAATGCGGTCTCTGGAGGTTTGAAGGTTATAAATGGAAAAATTTATCTAAGCTCAGGTGGAGAAGTTAAAGTTGGAGAGGTTGGAGTATCAAATTCTGGAAAGACGGATTTGGAGCTTGCTCTGGGAAGCGCAGGAGTGTCAAAGGATTATGTTTCATTCACGGAGAAGGATGGAATAAAAAAAATCAATTCTAAAATTTCTTCTTTAGAGAGTAATTCTGAATTGGCATTTCAGAATGGAAGAAAACTAAGGCTATATTCGGGGGCAGATGTTTCATTTAGTGATCCTTCCTTTGATGGCAAAAATTATGAATTTGCTGGAACTGGAAAGCCAGTTGTGCAGGGAGATGAAATAATCAAATATCAAAAAGTACTCAATGCGTTGAAGATAACTGACGAACAGGGAATGGAGATAACGCCGGATGGTAGGTTGGGATGGAGAACAGATTCAGCCATACGAGCATTCCAGACTAAATATGGTCTGCTCTCGGATGGAGTATTGAATGATGCAACGAGAAATAAAATTAAGGAACTGATGGGAGATTATTCATTTATTGATTCTTCTTCTAAGGGTGTTCTTAGGATTGTTGAATCGAATATTCCAGGTCAGACGATATTTTCGTTGGGTGCAGCTAGTACAATATTCAACCTTGGTGAAAATCCGGCATTATTGACTGGCACTGATTTGACTGGAAAGCCAGAATCATATTCTCTTGCTCCTGGAAAAATTGTTTCCAACACAGAACTTATTAATTCAAATGTTCAGGTAACAAAAAATGTTGAACAGTTCAAGCAGTTCATGTCTGGAGTTTCTGGCGTTGATCCTGGATTGAGGCAGGCATTGTATGGTACCGCATATGCCGAATCTGGATTCAAATCTAATGTTTTGACGGCACAGTACAATCCTAGCGCTTCTGCAGATAATATGGGTGAACTTTCTGGTGGAATTTATAATCTACCAGTTTCCAGGGAACAATTTACAGCCAGGTATGCAAATGATCCAAATGCAATAATAAAAGATGTCATTGGTTCAGATGGGAGGGGCAGGCCATCAATTGCGGCAAGTAAACTTCTGGGTGATGAGAAGTTTATGAGCGCCATGCAAGGCAGGTATGACTATTACAAGAATATAAATGGTGGAAAGGATTACAATCCTTTTGACGTTACCTCTTCAACGCAGGTTATGTTAAATTTGGCAAAGAATCCTAGAATCTCTTCTCAAGTTCAGCAGGATCCAAATCTTTTAATGTTCTTTCATCAGAGGGGAATGGGTAAAACGCTCACGGCTTCAAATCTTCAGGCTTCTACTAGTTATACGCATGGAACTAATTTCCTGAAGAACTGTGTTGGTTGTGTTTAGTACGGTAAAGTAAGATTAATAAACCTCGGAGCTTTGGGTATGGGATGGATATGAAGAAGGTTTTTATTGTAGGATTGTTTCTAGGATTACTCGTCCTGGGAGTATTTAGTTTTGTCTTTGCAGCTGATGCGCCTGCAGCTCCGGCTGGAGGTACATCTAGTGGTTCACCCACCCCCTCTGTTTCCAATGTTGTTGAGACATGTTGTGACTGTAAAACTGTCACGCCAATTCCCCAAACGACTGAGGAAGGGAAGGCAAAATGCAAGGCCGTTGTTTGTAGTTTGCAGTGTGTATTATTTAAAGTTACAGATACGGATCTCTCTAAAGTTAAGTTAAGTGAGCTTAATGATAAGGCATGGGAAGAAATAAAGAATAATCCAAAAAAATTAAATGAGCTGGCCCACAGATTTAATGATAAAATAGATGGATTAACAAACAATGGTGCCGGCGCTTTTAAAATTAGTGACGATGGAAAATTGAATTATCTTGGCAAAACTCTTGATTTGAAGTCAACTGAGCTTCAACATTCTCAAATAACTCTTAACAAAGATAGCATATCTATTCAAGTGCCTAAAGATGGAAAAATTTCTGATACCACATTGAAGGATGCTGGCTTGGTTAAAATTGTTGATCCTTCTAGTTTAGATTCTTCGACTTCTGGAGCAAAGTTGGTTGTTGGAGGAAAAGAATTTAATTTAGTTAAGGGAGAGGCAGTGTTTAAGGATGGAGTACTTTACGCGCAACCAGGTTCAACTTTAACGACCATGCAAAATGGCGTCCTAAATAAAATAGAACCTCTTGGAAAAGAATTAGGTATTTATGTAAATAAACTTGGTCCAAATGGAGAGAATTATATCTCCTATCTTGGGGATGGCAAAAGTTCGATGATTAGGGTGCAATCTGTTCCAGGATCTGCAGTATATCTGGAAACAGGTCCAAATGGAAATGATGTTCACTGGATAAGCGGAGGCAATAGTGCATTGTATGGTGATAAATCAAACATAATTCAACCTTCGCAAACAACTTATTCTTATGGGGACAAGAATCCTGCTATAGGCCAGGCACAACGATTGTTAGGTATAAAAGATGATAACATACTCGGTCCAACTAGTACAAAAAGAATTGCAGCTTTTCAGCTGGTAGAAGGTCTTCCAGTAACTGGAAAACTTGATCCTGCAACACAGAGTAAGATGTTTGAAAGTCTTGACGGGGCCAGTTATGTTAGTATAAGTGAATCTAGAATTCAGATGTTTAAGGATTCACTTGGTAGGACTGTTTTAATTCCAGATGCTGCTCGAGATTCTCTGAGCAGAATGGCAAGTACGGCTGGTGCAGGAGGTCTTACTTCCATGCTTGGAAAAGCACAAGAAGTAATTGGAATGTTCAAGTCCGGAGGCAGTACGGCTGGTAGTGACGGTGGTTCTATTAGTTCTGCTTCACAATCTGCAGATAACTTACAATCTTCTATGCAGAGCTCGTCAAATAAGGACTTACAAACACTTTCTAAACTGGAAGGCTCTTCCGCTCCAGTCGGTACTTCTGTTACCGGTAGAGCAACAACATATGCTGATAATGGGATAGATGATCCTTCAGGTACTGTTTCAGTTGGAGATATTAAGCAATCTGTTCTTAGAGACAATAATATTCCATGGGTTGCAGTTAATACGGCATCTACTCCTTTTCGTCCAGGAGATAAGCTTCTAATTCAGTCTAATGGTGAGTCTGTTGTAGCCTATGCCTATGATAAGTTAGGAGCCGTTAGTTCGGACAGAATCATTGACATACCAGATAATAGTGTTGTGGCAAGTGCACTAGGTGTTAAGTTAGGTAATTCTTTAGATAATGTAAAGGTAACAAAGATTGGTGATCTTGCGAGCTTACGCAGTGGCGGATCAACACTTATTGCTGCGGGTCCTGGTGCGACCTCTACAACAGTTAAATCTTAGGAGTATGAATGGCCCCGAGGGGATTTGAACCCCCGACACCTGGATTAAGAGTCCAGTACTCTAACCGGGCTGAGCTACGAGGCCATATATAGAACTGGGAATAGTTGGTTTAAAAAGATATTTGTTTAACAAATATCTTTGGAAGGATTTAAAAATAAGGAGGATGATGGTTTTTTATGAAACCCATGTTTGACTTTCTGAAAGAAATGTATTTTCCAGGCTATATGGGTTTGCTAACTGAAAAATATGATTCGAGAAGTGGAGTTTTTGATTTTAAACCAATAGAGCCTCCAGTGTTTAGGCATGCACCATACCTGACTCCAAGGGGCGCACATATTTTTATTTCACAGGCTGGATATTGTTTGGTTGAGAATGTGTTAGCTCAAGGAGGGTTTGATATGACTGCTGAAGAGTTTAGGGAGCTTTCAACGGATGGCAGAATGAAAATAGTTGAATTGAACCAAAGATACAGGAGAGAGTTACCTCTTGACAGAGATTTGAAAGGCAGAATGGAACTAACAAATGTAAGATGGGGTAAATTGCCCATTGTAAAAATTGATTTCAATATCGGCGAACGTGCAATTACTGGAAGTCTTGTAGGAGTTCTTGCACCAAGACCAATGCCTCAGATGAATGCAGATATTCTTGCACCAAGACATTAAACAAATACATTTATTTCTTATTTGTCAGAAATTTCTTTAACTTTTCTGCTGCCAGGCGGCGCATACTTATTTTGTTCTTTTCTTCTCCGAGATCTGCAAATGTCTTGCTATAGCCCGAAGGAATGAATATGGGATCCCAGCCGAAGCTTTCTTTCTTTGGTGCTACGAGTGTGCCCTTGATGGAGCCTTCAAAGAATTCTATTTTTTTACCGTGTGAGTATCCTATGATCGTTCTTGCTTCTGCATTTTTGTTGCCCAAGGCGTTTGCGATGTTGTATAATCCTTGGTTACCTATTGTTTCCAGGAACCATTTTATGAGTGGTCCGGGAAGACCGTTAATACATTCTAGGTAGAGAGAAGTATCTTCAATTATGAACTCCCCAGAATGATGCTTCTTGGCTTCCTTTAGTTTTTCTTCTATAATCTTCTTTGCATCTACTTCCTGGATTTCAGGAAGGTCTAGAGATAATTTTTCTATCTCTGGAATTATTTGCTGAATCTCTTTGAATTTCTTTTCATTGCCCGTTATGAAATATAGAACCATATTTTTTATCTGTATTTTCTCCAGGTGTGGTTGCACTTTATACTTGTGCACTTGTAGAATTTTGTTTCAGATTCATCGCTTGATCTAGTCTGCAGGGTCCAGAAGTATGCTTGTTTATGTTTACACTTTGGGCAGGTTATTTCAACAACTGGATAGGTGTTATCGGCACCCTCCTTCACAACTGCAACGGATTCGTGCTTTTCAATTTTTTCAGAAGACTCTATTTTAGGCTTCTTCTTTAGTTTATGGCCGCAGCTTGCACAGGCTGCTTTGCCTTCCGTTACAAGTATTACGCTTCCGCACTTTTCACAAAATTCCATGGATTGTATAGTGGTAGTAGGTTTAATAATCTAATGCTTGTTTTAGTGGCATAGACCTCGTTCTGCCTCCGTTTTCAATGGTTCATAGAATATGAGCTTTACCCATCCGACTAAAGGAATCTTGGCAACTGCCTTTCCCAGTATCTGTTCTTTCTGAATGTTCTGTTCTACATCCAGTTGACCAGAATTATGGTCTCCCTTTGTAGCCAGCGGGTTTTCTTGGATTATTCTATGGATTAGAGGATATTGTTTGCCTGCTTGGAAGATGATTATATCTCCCTTGCTATATTCTTTTTTACCCATTACTAGCACAATATCTCCTTTGTTTAGTCCATTCTTTAGGCCGTATGATTGAAATTCCGATTTATTGATGTTGGAGTTCTCATACCACACTCCATTTGAATTCCACCAGTTTTCGAAGGAATCGGCATGGTACATGGAACAGGATTCAACTATAACCAGTGGCAGGGAAGTGCCAGTTATTAGGGCGATGAATGGGAAGAAGATCAACTTTATGAACAGAATTACTAGAATAATAAATACGGTCCAGGATTGCCAACTGTCTTTGTTCAGGAATTCCCAGAATCTTTTAAGCCAGTTCATTTTTCTTATTAGTTTCCTTAATTTTTAAACCCTAACGTTCGCGAAATGGGGGTGTCGACACTATAGAAGTGCAACAAACGCAATGTTTATAAACGGTAGAACGTTGGGATTTTTATGAAGTTTGGAAGTATATTCTTAGCATTTTTGCTTGTTTTTGCTAGTTTACTAGCTGGCTTTGCCATGGTTTCTGCAGCACCAAGTTTGGCTACCTGCCCAAATAATGCAGTTTATCAAACAGTTTCTTATAGCTCTGGTTCACAAACAATAAACTGTGTTAGAGGTAACGACTGGCAAACGTCTAGTCCCGGGTCATGTGTTACTGCCGTTTTCAATACCACTAGTCCAACTTCAAGCGTTTCTTGTTGGACAACGGGGCATGCATGTTCCGATAGATATAGTTGTGCTGGAGTAAACGGTGCATGCGGCGTGTTCTTTACTGCAACTTCGACAAATTCATTTTCATATTGTAATGATTCTGTTGCGCCAAATGTATTTGGAGTATTTCCAACTGCTAATACGACAGTAACATATCCTGCAAACGTGCAGATTGGCGTAAATGCCACGGATGCAAATACTATCGAAGGAGTATTTGCCAATTTGACTTTACCAACTGGAACAGTCCAAGCATTGAACTTGGTGGGTGGTCCCGTTTACTTAAACAATTATGTTATTCCTGGAATTTACGGTAGATATAATGTTAGCTTCTATATCTATGATCAAAATGGAAATGTGAATAATAGTGAAAATACTTTCTTTATTGTAAATCCTCCGGTTGTTCCAAATCCTATAAACAATACCAATTCAACTAACTCCACAGTGCCAGGAAATTATAACCAGAACTTCATAGTATTTAATTTGAATTTGAATATTCCTTTACCCTATACCCTGATTGTTAATCTATCAAATTCAACTGGTCTTGTTAATTCGACTACTCTATACAATGCATCCTATGTGAGATTTGATAATTTACCATCAGAGAATTATACAATTCGTGCAGTATTGATAAATGGCAGTGGAACTATAGTCTATCCTCCAGTTGGACCAATAATCTTAGATACCAGTCCTCCAGTGCTATCAAACATTAACTTACCTTCTGGGACGTATTATTATCTACCAATAAGATTTAACGTCACCTTAAATGAGCCAGGAGTGGTGTGGTACAGTCTTGATGGCGGAGTTACGAATACAACAATGCAGAATTTGTTTAACTTTACACACAATGGCACAATCTCCAGTTTGGCAAATGGAAATTACTTCTTCAGACTTTATTGGACTGATTTGCTGGGGAATAGGAATACGACAATTACGACGTTCACACTTACAGTTTCTGGAGGTTCGACGGTTGATGATGTGATTCCTGGAGGGCACGATAATGAAAGAAAGTTTGGACGTGTAATAAATAATGTTCAGCCGGAAGTTATTGGAACAAGCACGGTGGGTAATTTGGATGCTACCAGTTCGAGGTCAAATGTATTTTACTATTCAATTATATTCATGCTTATACTTGGAATACTTCTTGTGGCATTATTGCTATGGCTTTTGCTTAGATAACTTCTATTTTCTATAAACGAATGTGTGATATGCTAGTTCCCAACTCTTTCTTCTTGCTTCGTCCCATCTGTCTAGTGCTGGTTTAACGGAGGCATAGAATTCTGACCACCACTTATCATGCTCTAATCGGTCTTTGAAGACTAGAGTACCTTGTTCTTTACTTCCAGGAATTAATTCGACTCTTGTTTCTAATTTACCCATGGCACAACTTAGAGTATTTACTTTTTATAGTTTATGCACCGTGGGGGAATTGAACCCCCTCCTCAACCT
>JBAXMY010000038.1:0-8888 GCA_037134055.1 archaeon | reverse complement strand
CTGGTAAGATAAGTTTTCCTTCCTGCTCATCACCAGCTCTGTCCAGCATATTCATGTAATTAGAGAGCTCTCGCACAATCTGAATCTGCGTATCAATGTTCCTTTCTATTTCATCAATCATAGTATACTGTCTATCTGTTCCTTTAGATGAATCATTGCTTTCTTTGCAGAACTCATTCTTTCACTATCTTTTTTCTTCTCCGCTTCCCTCATCTGAGCAACAGCATCCTTCATTCCAGTAAGGAGCTGAGCTAGAACTAAGATATCCTCCCTTTTCATTAACCTAGAAACCCAAGCGCATTTAAATATCTTTCAATTAATGCTCGGAAAGAAAATAAACTCTCAATGTATGTTATATTTTGCCAAAACTTCGGCAGGATTCTTGTAATATTTATTAATTACATCCTGTATTTCTTCAAATCCGAACACCTTCTTTTTATACAATTCATACAATAGCTTTGCCCTATCTTCGAACTCTTTATATAGCTTATCAATGGGGATGCCATGACGATTGGCTATCTTCTCAAAAACCTTACTTTGCTTCTTGAAGAAAAATGCATCCTTCTGTGCATCCCAGGTGAATGGAGTATTAACCACTGCCGTGCCATCTCTGTTAACATTAATTATTTCCACAATTTCTCTGAGCTTTCTTGTCTCATGTTTACCGATAATTGCGTGCGTTGCAATGGCAACACAATCCAGGCTATTAACTAGAGTTGGTGACAATTCAATTGGAGGTGTTTGCAATCTTCTGATAAGGGTATCTACCGAGTCTGCGTGCATTGTACTAAGGGAAGAGTGTCCAGATGCCATTCCTTGGAAAAGAACGAAAGCTTCCTTACCTCTAACTTCTCCCACAATCAGATAGTCTGGACTTTGTCTGAAAGAGCTCTTAAGCAGTGCAAACAGATCAACTTCTCCAATCTTTCCCGTTCCAATGGAACTTCTAGATACGGCGGGCAACCAGTTTTCTCTTGGAAGATTTAATTCTCTAGTGTTGTGAACAAATATGTTATTACATAGGAATTTTTCATATCCTGGGATGCTCAAATCAAAAACTTCAATCTCTTCAGAGCTAATCTTTTTCACCTTTTTCACTCGGTCCCAAAATATATCAGTATGTGATAAGTCATTAAATTCTGAACCCATTGGAGCAACTCTTTGCATATAATCTCTTCCCATATATTGCATTCCCTTAAGATATGGGTGTTGAAGTTTTACTTTTAGAAGATTACTTAGCTCACTCATCTTATCAACATCCAATGGAATAACATCGGAATTTGCATGATGCGCCCGCGCATTCATCAGCTCAAGTTTTCCATTTTTTCTTTCTTGTAAAAATCCTATTTCTTTAAAGCGCGCGATATTCTCGGCTCCAGAGATGGACATGTTAATACATCCGTCTTTTCTATCAAAATCATTTATTCTAGTTATAGCCCCCATTCGCAAGAAGAGAGACTGCAAATCCTCAAGCAAATCATAGCTCTGAGAAGCACATGAAACTTCATATTTCTTAACACAACCATCAGCGCTAAAATATCCTCGTATAAATGGTTTTATCTGTTCATTGGATAATCTAAATATAAATTCTGGAATTTTTTTAGTATTAGCATATCCATCAAATTTTAGAACATATTTCATAAACTTATAAAATACCGTACTATGAATTCTCATGGAAACACCTCCGTCATTCATAAGAGAAGAATTTGCCCCGAGATACGATTTAATATTTTCAAACACAGTTCTACACTCTCCATCAACATTAGAAATTATAACTGAATTTTTATTATAATTATCATAGCTTCCATCTCCCAACCATAAACCACAAAATTCTAGAAATTTGTCACTAATTTCAAAAATCACAGGGATCGAAGAAGTGTTCTTACTCTTTATTCTTAACTGAACAAGTTCTTCTTCGGAGAATTTAACATTCATTTTCAAGAAATCTTCAATTTTTATTACTCCATTATTTTTACACCATCTCAATCGTTCTTTAGGAAATCCAATTTCTTTAAATTTTTTTTCTTTAAGCATTTGTACAATTGGTTCTCCCTGAAGGAAATCTTTTTTAAATATTTCTAAGTGTTCCATCAAATTTATCTGTTTTGTCTCAATTCCATCAATTGGAAGAATTCTAGGCACCGCTATAAATGATTCTCCCTCTTTCAATGCGACAGGCTTTATATCTTCCAATGACGCATCCTTTCCAAGGGTAAACAATGAATGATCTTCAGTAACTTTAACCTTTCTTCCAGTGCTAGTTAAAACTTCGTAAATATCCTTGTTCACTTTGTGTTTTATATATCTAGAAGGTTTAACGAATAATATTTTCCCTTTTTTGTCTAGAGTCATAACCTGCGCATCAATTTTTTTATCAACAAATTCCTTAATTGTAATATTTCTTATATTCTCTTTATCTTTGATAATTATCTTAGAATCTCCCGTGACGCTATCTTCAATACTTACAACTCTCGCCTCGGGAGGAATGAAGAATGCCAGTGCATTTAGCAAGGTAGTCTTACCAGATGCCGTTCCTCCAGCCATCATTATGCTTGATTTATATTGCAGTAAAATCCAGAAGTATGCAAGCATCTCGGGACTGAGAGTATTCATGGCAATCAACTGGGTAGGAGTCCATGGAATTTTTGTGAATTTTCTTATGGTAAATGTTGGGCCTCTGGAAGTAACGTCCTTGGTGTAGGATGCATTAACTCTGCTTCCATCTGGCAATGTTCCATCAAGCAATGGCTGGGCATAGGATACATATCTTCCCGTTCGTTGAGCCATTTTTTCAACGAAACTTGCTAATTTTTCAATATCTTTAAAAACAACATTTGTACGCAAATTTCTGTAAACTCTATGAATTATGTAAACCGGCGTATCAACACCATTACATTCAACATCTTCAATAAAATAATCTCTCAACAGGGGATCAACTTCATTCAGCCCTATAAAGTCTCTAAACAGATAGTAAAATATCTTAGAATAAGTTTCAGGACTTATTTTCAAGTTCAGCTCATCCATGAGCAGTCTGGCAGTTTTATCTATATACTCCGTAGTCGCCTCAATACTTTTTTCAATGGCAACATTCATATTTATGAGCTCAAGCATGGCAACTTCTATCTTATCAAGAGATACTTTTTCCTGTTCATTTAACACTGGTTCCTCTATCTCATAGACTAGTTCACCCAAAGAGTTATTCCAGTATATGTGTGCTGAAGCATAGGGAGGTATAAGCATATACCTCACGTTCACATTCTTTTTATCTTCCACTCTCGGCAAAGCAGGAACGGCCGGAGTAGTATTTATAGCCACTACCATCAAATAGTCATGGGAAAGAATTTATTTAAAGCTATCCTTCTAACAAAAATCACTCTTAGGATCATTCACTTATATCTACCACAATATTTCCACCAATCTTTCCTTTGTTATTAATTGATAATTTATAGGGTGTGGAAGCCGCATTAAGCTTTTTATTTACATCCAGGTCTCCAGAAGTTATATTTACTGCATAACTTATTTTGAGTATGACACTACTAGTTTTTCCTTCACTAGTGCTAAGAATCTTTATCTTTCCGTAGCTTATTTCCACTCCTGGCTCCGAATAGGGTTTAGTAAGTCCTTCAATCAAAAATTCAATATCATCGGTTTCAGAATTTATCAAGAATGAACCTCTCTTCATAGTAAATTCAATGACTCGTACGTTGTATGGTCCATTATCTATTGCCGCATTAATTTTTTCATCTATCGCACTTAAAGATTGTATGCTCTGTTCAACTGCAAGTCTATCTTTAGATTCGTTTATCTTAGGATTGACAACGCTAAGAACAACTCCAATTAATACCAATGTAATCACCGTATAGAGCACAGTTTCAATCCATATTTGCCCACGCAAATTAACAATTTTTTTTATCATTCGTTATAGTTTGTTCCACCCGCACATGCCCTCAGTTCAACGGAATCTGCCCGTTCACAGATTCTACCCGAATTCAACATTATGTAAACCTCTGCACTACTAAACACATTTCCAGCATTTGTTGAATTATAAACATAGGTTATAGTTTCTCCAGATTTGGTAAAATTAAGCTGACCAAGCTCAGTACAATTATTATCTAACATTCTTAGACCTCCAGAACCACAGGATTCCGAATTTCCAGTTTTAACTTCATTCACAGTCGATTCTCCTGCAGAATTCAGAAGAACTAATTTTATTCCAGCAACGCTATCAGATTTTTCATTTGTCCCCATTTTTACAGTAAGATATACTTTTCCAGAATTATAGCAATTATATCCAAGATCTTGGAACTGGGCATACTCATTGAATCCAATACATTCAGTACTAGAATATAAGCTATCCTTTACGAAAGGAATGACTATTCCTGAGATTATAACCACTGCAACTATAGTTAGAGTTATAGTCAAAAGTATGGATATAATATCAGATAACCCCTTTTTATCAAGCTGATTCTTTGACCGTTGTGACAACACCATAATCTACCTCACAAGTATATGACTTGGTAGCTTCGCCAACCTTTCCAAGAATAATTGGTACGATAACTACTTCATCATTCACATCAATTCCCATAATACCTATTGGAATATTTTCAGTTTCTCCATTTGCAATTGTTTTTGTAAATACACCAACATCCGTTATTGAACCTATCCCTCTTTTGCTTATCTGAACACCATATAAAGGAACATTTCCGTTATTTTGTACACTCACTTCCACTTCACTACCGCTTATTTTTGCATCTGCAGCAAAACTAATTTTAGGACACGAGTTGGCTACAACTTCACTATTCTTCTGTGCTTTTTCTCCTATAAAACTACTTGCCCAAATGAAAACAATTAGCGCCAATATCAATGCTAGAGAAACAAGTAGAACGGTTGCAATTATTGGTGAAATTCCCCTTTTATTCATATCTTTCATAATTCTTCCAGGTTTAAAAACTCTTTCCTTGTCCAGCAATTTCAACAGGCTTCAACGGCATTCTTTGTTATGTATTGAAAAGCAGAATAGGCGGCAGTACATCCCTCAGCAACTCCAGTTATTGCTTGTTTGAATGGCTTATCTGCAACATCTCCAGCAGCAAAAACTCCAGGCACGTTTGTCTCAGAAGTTGCATGATCAATTACTATTTCTCCCTTTGGATTTATTTTCACACCCAGAGGAGTTGCAAGTTCTGAAAGAGGAATATGCCCAATGGCTACAAAAATTCCCTGCAATTCCAACTCTCTACTTCCTCCATGTGGTCTGTCAAGTGAAACAGAACTCACAATTTTACCATTTCCATTTACCTTGGTGATGTTAGTTTTGTTAAGCACTTCAATATTACTCTTTGCCATAATTCTTTTCAAATTAATTGGTTCCGGTCTTATCTGTTCTCCACGATAAATTATATAAACTTTTTTTGCATTTTCAGCCAGTACCAGAGCATCCTTGGCCGCAGAATCAGAACCGCCAACAATTGCAACAATCTTGTTTCTAAAGAGAGGGGCATCACATAGGGCACAGTAGGCAACTCCCTTATTTTCATACTCCACACCGCCAGGCACTTCAAGTTTTTTCCATTTCGTTCCCGTTGCAAAAATTATAGTTTTACCTTGATACTCATTCTCTTCACATTCAACAACAAAACATTTCCCTTTCTTTTCTACTTTCAAGGCTTTCTCTTCTTTCATGGTTACAAGGTCATATGATTTAGCATGGTCTTTTATGTTATTTGCAAGTTCTTCTCCAGTTAATCTAATAAAACCAGGGTAATTTTCAACAACATTGGTAGTCGTAATAACTCCTCCAAGAGGCATTTCAGTTCCATTGCTCTTTCCCAAGCAGAGTGTTCGCAGTCCAAGCCTTGCTGCATACATTGCAGCAGACATGCCCGATACTCCAGCCCCAAGGATAATTACATCATAATTCTCAGTCTTTTTCATATCTACAAAAACCCTTTAGCATTTATAAATTCTCTGAAAGAATAGCTTTAAAAATACCATCAAATCAGGAAATTCATGGAAGATATAGTTCTACCAGATACGAGTCTCTGTGCAATAGTCCGAGACGAGAAGATGAATCCTGCTGGAGGGGTAGTTAGATTTCTAAACAGCATTCTCCCACACGTGGAAGAAGCAGTCATAGTTGACACAGGTTCAAAGGACGGCACAAGGGAAATCCTCGAGCAACAGAAGAGCCGATTCCCGCACCTGCGTGTCTATGACACCAAATTTGAAGGATATGCCCAAGCAAGAAACTTTTCCCTAGAAAAAGTAAAAACAAAAATGGCATTAGTGTTGGATGCCGATGAGATAATCACTCAAGAAGACTTTCCCATCATCCTTCAGCACATTTCAATACCTCACCACAAAGGCCTTCACTTAAATTATCGCGAGGTCACATCCGAGTCATATTCCGATTCAAATTCAAATAACAGCACTTTAACAAATAGAATCTTCAGAATAGAAGGTCATTCCTATCGCAATTCAGACGGATGGAAATACGAACATCTGCTAGATAATGCAAAATCTTTCTTTAGAATAGATGCAAAGTTAGTACATTTTTCTGCAATAAATTATTTTTTAAAATTGGATAACTGGTATTATTCCGATGCCCATCAGAAAGGAAAAGCACCTTCAGAAGTTCCCGGCTTTGCAAAATGGAAATCATTTAATCCAAAACGTAATTCTTACCAAGCATCTAATCTAGATGTTTCTTCATCAAGTTAATATTTATTAATCTAAAAAACCTCTCCCAGATATGGAAAATGCCCTGGAAGAATATTTGAAAAAGAATAAGATAGAATATGCGGAATATCATCATCCCCCAGTCTTTACAGTAGCAGAGTCCAAATCCCTTGTTAAAAATGTTCCCGGCCTCCATTGTAAGAACTTATTTCTCAAGGATGACAAAGGTCGATTCTACCTTGTGTGCATGCCTGCTGAAGAAAGACTTGAGATAAAGGCACTCAGAAAAAAACTTGGCGTTGGAAAGTTGCACTTTGCTTCAGAACATGAACTAAAAACTCATTTGAATTTAACTCCTGGAAGTGTTTCCATATTTGGTATGATTCATTCCCATTCCGTCAAACTTCTTCTTGACAAAAGAGTCTGGGATGCAAGTGAAGTAGGATTTCATCCAAATATCAATACGGCAACCATAGTTCTTCTTCACAGAGAGCTTGAAAAATTCTATAATTCAATCAATTCAGAAAGGGAGATAGTCGAAATTGAATAGAATAAGATCCTTCGTTGTTTCTCTTATTTTTATTCTAGCTTTCATTTCAATTTATAATTATTTTCATACCCCTGCCGAGGAAAGAGAAAATGTAACTATCTCTCGAGTTATCGATGGTGATACCATTGTTCTTAATGATTCTCGTCATGTTCGTCTTCTCAACATAAATACTCCTGAAAAGGGAACTCCCCATGCAGTCGAATCAAAATCTTTCCTGCAAAAGTATGAGGGCAAGTCCATTTCCATGGACGTGCAGGGCACAGATAAATATGATCGCACGCTCGCTCGTCTCTACGCTCCCGAATACCTAAATCTAAAGATGGTTGAACTTGGATTAGCACCAAAATTTTTAGTCGATGCTAGTGAACTAAAATTATTCTCTAAGGCAGAGGAAACGGCCATAGCAAATGCACTTGGAATATGGGTAAAATCAGAATACTCTAACTGCCTCCAAGGTAAGGTTAATCAAAAAGATGAACTTGTGAAAATAGAGTTGTCATGTAATATTTCAACAAGGAATTTTACCATAAAAGATGAAAGTAGGAAGACCTACATTCTTCCCGACATGACAAATTCCTTTATTCTACATACTTTCACAGGAGAAGACAACGCAACAGATTTATTTTGGAATTCAAATACGGACATATGGAACAATGACCGCGATACACTATATATCTTTGACCGTAATGGCAGTTTAATCTCTTTCTATTCATATGGATACTAGCTTTAAAGCTGAAAGCTTTAAAAACAGCTTATTCCAACAATAACCATGGATAAATTAAAAGTTACATTCGTCTTTGAAATTCTAGGAAGACCTGCCGAACACATAGTCGCAGGATTAAATGGATTAATTGAAAAGTTGGGAAAGGAAAAGGGCGTTAAAGTTATAGAAAGTACAGTACACCCCCCAATTCCCGCAAAAGATTCTGAGGACCTATTCACAACATTTGGAGAGGTTACGGTAGAACTGGATAATCTAACATATTTCTTTGGAATAATGTTTGCCTACATGCCTGCACATGTTGAACTAATTTATCCAGAAAACATAAACCTTGCCAATCATGATCTTGGCCAACTTGCAACAACCATCCTTCACAGGCTACACGATTATGATGCAGTTACTAAAAGAATCATTTTCGAAAGAGATACCTTTGCAAATAAATTAAAGGAAATATCTCTTCCAGAATTTGCAAAAATAACTGGCCAACAATTGCCCTCTGCAACCGTTAGTGAAGTACTTCCAGAAAATAATTCCAAGAAGAAGTCTAAAAAATCAAAAGTAAAATCTAGATCAAAGAAGAAATAATTATTTCTTTAATTTTTCTTTCTGTTCTATCTCTGCAACTCTTTTTTTAAGAGGATTTTTTTCCATCTTTCCTTTTTTATAATTTATCCAGATGAAATATGCCACAATTATAATCCCAATAATCAATACCCATCCAATCCATGCATAGCTCGTGGTACTAGTCGACTTCTTTTCAATGCAATCTCCAACACAGCATGCTCCATCAAGAGTATTTGATGTATCTCCAGCACAGAACTGGTTAGCCATACAAACTTTTCCCTGTATTTCAGAACAATAATATCCTGACTTTTTAGTTTCAAGAGGACTCGAAGAATTGACGGACGCATCTATTCTAAGCAAAGCACTCAATGTTCC
>JBAXMY010000037.1:0-9125 GCA_037134055.1 archaeon | reverse complement strand
AAATATGGTTTTTCTTCTTAGATGGAGGTTAAAAATGAAAACAGTATTGGTGGTTGATGATGATCAGGGTATCAGAGATACGGTAAAGGCAATTATTGAAAAAGCAGGATATAGGGTCGTTTTGGGTATTGATGGGGATGACTGCTTAAGAAAGGTAGAATCTGAGAAACCTGATTTAATTTTATTAGATATACAAATGCCAGGTACACCAGTAAGGAAAATAGTTAGGCAGGTGCATAAGATTAAGGTGATTTATCTAACTGGAATGCAGGAGTCGGATGCAGAGAAACTAGGACTTTTGGATAGTGAAAATGTGGTAGGATTTGTTAAAAAGACATTTAATGTGGCAGATCTTATAAGAACTGTAAAGGAGATACTTGACTAACTTGATTAAGTTAGATCGGGAGAGAGAATAATATGTGGGAAATATATCAAATCGTCTTGGCAGTTGTGGTGTTCTTATTATTACTTGTTGTTTCTTTTAGATTTGCTGTGAAATTTTATGTGAAGAAGTTAATGAGTTCTGCAGTTCCACTGCCCTATAAATTTTTATTTGGGGAGATGAAGGAAAAAGAACAATCTTTAGAAATTTCCAATGAGAAGCTTGCTGAAGCAATTAGAATAAATCAATTATTTACTGATATAATCAGGCATGATTTATCAACTCCAACGGGCATTATCAAGAGTACTGCCGAATTGCAACTAATGGAAAAGAATTCTGCCAAAACTAAAGAAAATCTTGTGAGAATAAAACAAAGTGCTGAAAAGCTTGTTGAAATGATCGAAAGTGCAAGTTTGTACTCAAAACTAGAGGATGTTAAAAATGTTGAGAAACAAGAAATGGACTTAACTAAGACTATAAATAAAATAATCGAAGATTTTAGTACTAAATCCGATGAAACGGGAATCAAGGTAAAGAATCTTTCAAGGGGAAAGAAAGCAGTTAGGGCAAATGTAATGATTGAACATGTTTTTTCCAATTTATTGAGTAATTCTATAAAATATTCAGGCGATGGTAAAAAAATAGAAATAAATATCATTCCAGATAAGGAAACGGTTCGTGTTTCATTCAAGGATTGGGGTGTGGGAATTGAAAATCAAATGAAAGATAAACTATTTAATAGGTTTCAAAGGGCAGATAAATTGGGAATCAAGGGGAATGGGCTGGGATTGGCAATAGTAAAAAGAATAGTAGATATACATGGAGGAAAAGTATGGATTGAGGACAATCCAGAAGGTGGTTGTGTATTTATCGTTGAGTTGCCCAGATAACTAAATTTTAAAATAGATAGTATACAATACTTGGAACTATAAGACAACCCATCATTTGAATTCTCTTTGAGTCAGAATGTAATGTATATAGTCCTAGGAATGTTGAGGTTGCAAGAACTAGAAGACCAAGGAGATTGGTGAAAATTATATTCAAAGAGACAACTATCAAAATTACCCCTAATGTGACTGTTCTATAATTTATTTTGTTCATAAACTTTGTAAAAACTTTCGCAAAAAATATTCCTATAAAAAATGCAATTATCCCCGAAAGGATTATACTTAACAGAATTAGGTAAAGGTTTGTTTCCGATATTTTTCCCAATACTTCTTGAACTGCTGCAGCGGTGCCAGACCGTGCTTTTGAAATAGAATATACGGTAATAAAGCTGAGTCCCATAATTATGGTATTTATTGAACCCACTAGAAAAAGAAAACTCTCTCGGGTTTGTTCTACAATCTCTGCTCCAATGGTTGCTGCATGGCCTGAGCCTATTCCTGGAAGGATGGAACAGAAGGGGGCTGAAATAATGGATGCAGAACTTGCTTTTGCAAACTCTGTTTTTGAGAGTTTTATTTCTCCGAGTGGTTGTATTTCCTGTTTAGTAAGTGAAGGACTATTTTTCATGGAGAATATCAGAGAAGAGATACCAAATAGTCCAGAAAGAAGAGGCATGAGAGGTTCTCGAACGGGAAGATTAAATGTCAATGCTCCAAGAACCCCTGAAAGGATAAACACGATTAGAGAAGGGATTTTAAACTCTGCTCGAAGGATTAGATAGCATGAAAGGAAGAGCAGAATAAAAGGCATGAATTGCTTTATGACTGGATAAACAATTGGAAGAAAAGTTGTAAATAAAGGGGTAAAAACAATAACGACAGGAATTGCAAAAATTGAACCATATAGGGTAAGAATTAGTGCCCTATACCCCTTTCCTTCATTGAGAAGTTGATGGCCTGGAAGGATGGAAAGAAAGGTATCTTCTTCTGGAGCTCCAAGGAAGATTGAAGGAATGAAATCTATGAATGTGTGAGTAATTGACATTGCAACTATAAATATCACCAATGGAATTGCAAGTGAGGAAGGTGCAGAAGCTAAAAGGGCAATGGAAAGTGTGGCAACTAAATTAATGTGGATTCCTGGAGCAAGGCCTGTGAATGTGCCTGCTAGGACGCCCAAAACTAAAGGAATGATAAATCCAATTATCATTTTTATTATTTATTGGCAAATTATTCCTTTGCCTGCTTCATAGTCTAGTTTTTCAACTAGATCGTGAACGCTCATAATTTCCGAGCATCTCCAGGCATTGGATCCCGCAAAGACGAATCCTTGAGAAATTATCCCTCTGTAGGCATTTGTCAATGCTTTTCCTATACAATAGGGAGATTTTTCTGGAATGCAGGGTTTAAGACAGTGATATGGACAATTAATGGGGGTAGTTTCACCCTGGATTACTCTTTCTAAAAATTCTCCAGTAATTGCTCTTCCAGGCATTCCCACAGGGCTCTTGATAATCCTTAGATCCTCTTTTTTACAATCAATGAATGCCTGTTTGAATGCCGAACTTGCATCACATTCATGAGTTGTTACGAATCTTGTGGCCATTTGTACGCCGGATGCGCCCCAGGAGAGTGCAGAAAGAATGTCTCCTCCATAAAATATTCCTCCTGCTGCTATGATTGGTATAGTTTTAGAGATGGTACGGTAGGGTTGGACGATTATATTAACTTCTTTGACGATATTTGCTAAACCTTTGGTGACGAACTCCGGATTTTCAAGTTGAGAAAGCGAATATCCTAAATGTCCTCCTGCCATGGGTCCTTCAACAATAATTGCGTCGGGGGCATATTCATAATTTCTTGTCCAGGATTTGCATATCATCTCTGCTAGTCTAGCATCGGAAACTATCGGAATTAATTTAGTTTTTTTACCAGGATTATTCTTTAGATATTTGGGAAGATCTCTCGGAACTCCTGCGCCTGAAATAATTACATCTACATTTTCTGATATTGCTGCTTCAACCAGAGAAGAATAATCTGTAAGAGCATGCATAATATTTGTCCCCACGAGTCCATTTGTTTTTTTCCGTGTTTTTTTTATTTCATCTCGTAAAGCAATTTGATTTGCTAGGGCATAGCATCTGTCCATTTCAGCTTTTTTTTCGGCATCGGATATGATTGTGTCAATTTTCTTTATGCGTCTACCAAGTTCTTCTAAAAAGTATGTTTTATCGGAACCTTCTGGCTTGTTTAGCGCACCAAGTCCAACACTTGCAATTACTCCGAGTCCGCCGCTATTTGCCACAGCGGAAGCAAGGCCTGCCTGGGAAACTCCCACACCCATTCCTCCCTGAATGAAATTTACTTCAAGATTACCTATTTTTATCCTGGGGATATTACAAATTGTCATAGATTACATAGGATTATTTAACTTATATTTGTTTTGGAGTTAATTATTTCTTCTTCTTTTTTGGAGAGGGTTTGTTTTCCGGATTAACAACTCCCCTGTTTGTCTTTGCTAAGCTTTCTCTTAGAAGCGGCAACTGACGATCTATATCTCTAGACATTTCTTTGAACTTATCTAGTTTTGTTTTATATTCTACATCTGAAATTTTACCATTTTTGAAGTAATCGAGTTGTATTTTTTTAACCAAATGTGAAAGTGTCATTTTCTGAGTTTCAAGATTTCTTATTTTTAGTTTTATGCCCATTGATCTGATGGTTCTCCAGAAAATGGTCAAAATCAAGATTATTGCTATTGCAATGGCAGTTAATTTTATCCAATTACGAATTAGAAAATTTTTAAGAGTATTTGAAAGAGCATTGTAAAATAGGTTTGTTGCTGTTTGAGATGATTGAAGTTCAGATAATTGGGTATATCCCTTTTCTACCAGTCCGGGAGTATCTTCAAATCTTTCCTTGTTGTAGGAGTCAACTATTTCATTGTATAGGGCATTCATGGAAGAAAGATTGGTGTTTGTTTTTATGTCTTCGTAGGTTTGTAAAAATAATAACAGTTCATCTCTTGCCTTTATGGCCTGGCTCTTTAGATTTAAAATAATTTGTGAATTTTCATTGATTAATTTGTAATTGGCAACTCTTTTAGAGTTCTCAAGTGCTAGCTGTGCAGCATATAATTGGCTTGTTTCTTGGTATATTTCATTTACTCGAAGAGTAGGTATATTTTGTGATTGCATGTCATCAATTGTCGCTTTGGCAATTTGAAGAGTCTTGGCAGCAACTATGGATTCATTGCTTTCTAGGGCTGAGCCAAATGTTAAAATTAATATAAACAGGGATGCAAATAATACACTAACTATGAGTCCTCTTTTATTCATATTGTTTTATAGTTTAAAGGGTATTTAAATTTTCTATTGGACAGTAATCACCTTCTTTATGAGAAGGTCGATCTTAGGTAATCCAAATATAAGTTCGTATTCTCCAGATTCGGTTAATTTATCCGGGATTAACTTGGCAATTGGAACTTCATAGGTTGCTGGGCCGACGTAGTTATTCGAAGCATCAAGTACCGGAGGTGTGCCAGACATTTTGGCAAACTCACCAAGAGTCATGGTTTGAACATTTATTTCCTTATTGCCTCTGAAAAGAGCGACAAAAAGAGGAGTACTTGGGGGAAGATTATCTGTCTGTTCAACTGTTATCTTGAATGTTCCCGCAAGAGGTTGATTAAGATAGGCAGATTCATGTATTTCGGATACGACGTTACCCGTTGTGCCATTTGATAGAAGCATGAATGCAATGGCAAGTACTAAAATAATCGCACAGAATGTAATTATCAACGGTCTTTTTTCCATATTATCTAAAGTACTAAAGGGTATTAAAACCTTTAGTTTTTATTCAGTTTTTATCTCAGAAACGACGATTGTTGTTTTTTTATTGTAAATATCTACCTTTCCCAAGCCAGATATGTTCTTTCCTCGATAGTTTATTTTTGAATCGTGGGAAAGAGTTAGATTGTTCGATAGATAGAGTAAAGAGTAGGTTGAATATATCTTCTGCGATACTACTTGCCCAGAAAAGTGGACTTTTTGAGTTTCTTCTAAACTTTGAAGATCGGAAGGAGATGAAACTTCTTTCACCGGGAGGTAGAACAGGGCAAATGTTAAATCTAGTATTCCTAGAATTGCAATGAGCAGGAAGAGTGCTTTTATCTCTTGCATGGTATAAGATTGGAAAGGTTTATATTAAGCATTTCGGTTTATTGACCATGGCTGGAAAGAAGAAAAGTGCTGGAAAGGAATTAAGCGTAGATGACAGATTTAATCTCATAAAGCACAACACCGAAGAAATTCTTACTGAAGAAGATTTGCTTGCAAGATTAGAGTCAGGTGATAAACTTAAGCATTATATAGGGTTTGAAATATCTGGAAAGCCACACCTAGGGCATGGACTGGTATGTATGAGTAAAGTAAAGGATTTTGTAGATGCAGGATTCGAAAGTTCTATATTCCTGGCAGATTGGCATTCATGGATTAATGACAAGCTTGGAGGAGACATGAAGATTATCAAGGGAATAGGAGTTAATTATTTCAGAGAGGCTTTAATTGCAGCATACAAGTGTGTGGGTGGAGATCCTAAGGACATAAAATTTGTTTTGGGGAGTGACTTATATCACCACAATGATAAATTCTGGGAAACCGTGATCGATGTAAGTAAAAATACTTCTCTTGGGAGGATTGAAAGATCTATTACTATTATGGGTAGAAAAGAAGGAGAGTCCGTGGACTTTGCTAAGTTGATATATCCTCCAATGCAGGTGGCAGACATATTCATCCAAAATATAGATGTGGCACATGCAGGGAATGACCAAAGAAAGGCACAGGTTATTGCAAGAGATGTCGCATTAAAACTTAAAAATCCACTAAAGGACGGGAAAGATAATCCTATAAAACCTGTAGCCGTGCATGGACATTTAATTTTAGGATTACAGAAACCAAGCGTTTGGCCAGTTCCAAAGGAACAGTTACAGGAATTATGGTCTCAGATGAAAATGTCTAAGAGCATCCCTAGTTCTGCTATTTACATGACTGACTCGGAAGAAGAAGTCAAAAAGAAGATTGCAGGAGCATTCTGTCCGGAGGGAGAGGTCGAATTTAATCCATTAATTGACTGGGCGAAGTATTTAATTTTTGTAACTGATAAATCTGTTTTGGAAATTAAAAGACCTGAAAAATTCGGAGGCAATAAAGTTTACAAAAGTTATTCTGAACTCGAATCTGATTTTGCTGCCAAGAAGTTGCATCCTATGGATTTGAAGAACGCAATGGCTGAAAAGATAAATCAAATTTTGAAGCCTGCTAGAGAGCACTTCGCTAAACCAGAGATTAAAAAACTTAAGGAAGAAATGGATAAGTTGCTCATTACGCGTTAACGCGTGTGAAATTCTACAATATCTAAATCTTTGAGAACATGCGAGAGTCCTGTTTTTTGATTTGGGAACTTGCTGCTTGGACCGGTGACTCTTGTTTCGAATACCATCCTATAGAATCCTTTCCTGATTGATTCTGAAACGTCCTTTACTGTCGAATTAATGGGAAGGACTACCGGGGTGGGGGAGTGAGGTTTACCAGGTTCTTTGGTATAAACACGGATGACATTCATGGATTTGATAATCCTGTTCTTTAATTCATCAATTCCCAAATTAGTGATGCACGAGATTGGAATTGCATTTAGCTTTTTACTTCTTATTTTTTCGTTTAGCTTGCGTAGTTCATTTTCGTTTAAATTATCGGACTTATTGACTACGATTATCCTGTTTTGTGTGGCACGAAAGAGATGTTTTTCTATTTCTGGGAGTTGGTCAAGATTTTCGACAACTATTATCAGTCCATTTGCAGTGTGAATAATTCCAATATCTAAAAATTCAGAGCCAATACTTGGCAGGTCTACGATTTGTGCCTTTACACCTTGATGATAAAATGTGCCTATTTCTGGTTGATTGGTTGTGAATGAGTAGGCATCGACTTTTGGTTTTGCATTTGTTATTTTTGCAATTAGAGAGGATTTCCCCCCATTTGGAAGACCCACAAGGACAATTTGGAATCCCTCTTTTTTTATTCCTTTTCTTCCTCCACCAGATTTCTTCGATTTTTCTTCCATGGTTTGGAGTTTCTTCAATCTTATTCTCAGATTCTTTAGAAGGTTTTCACTAGATTTGTGTTTGGGAGCTGCGCGAATCACTTCTTCGAGTGCAGTTATCTTTTCTGGAATAGTTCGAGCTTCTTCGAACTTCTTTTCTGCATTAAAATATTCATATCCTGCATTGATTGGCATGATTATACTTCGAATGTTTGTTTTAAAAGTCTATTGTTAATAGTTTAATTTTTGGTATTCGCGTATTAAAGATTTCCATTTCTTGTACATGGGCTTCAGTTTGCGTTTAATCTCGGGGAAGAGTGCAACATCTCGATAGTCACGTTCCATTTTTGCTAGAGGATCGTAATCTGATTCTTTGTTTCTGTTTTGCATTGCAATTTCAAAATAGAGAAAGTCGGTAAAATGGCTTGCTGAGTCGGCACATGCGAGAATCCTGGCTTCCATGGTATCAGGCATTATGTCCTTGCATCTGTGGGCTCGCACAGAGTGGGCAACTTGTTTTATTATTTCTGGATTGATTTTGTTCTTTTTTAGAATTTGAATGGCTTTTTTTTCGCCTGAAATGGCATGGTCTTCCTCTGTGAGAGGGTAGTGGCCTATATCATGGAGCCAGACTGAAAGTATTACCACTTGCTTGTTTGCTTTAGGATGAGTTTTCAGAAGTACGTTTGCCCATCTTTCGACTTGTTTGAGGTGAGCTTGGAGACCATAGGGGTCGGAGCCCTGTTTTTTTATTGCTTCTAGGAGAATCTCTTTTATTTGACTAATGATTTTCTGCATAATTAAAATATGTAAACGGGATTAATAAATTTATCATAACCTTTATTAAACTAGTTTCTTTATGGAAGATATGAGATTCATAAGAAAGAGGTTGAAGAACGGAATTGTCGTGCTTTTTGAGAAGAGAGATCTTCCGGTAGTGTCCTTTAGTATAAGCAATAGATTTGGAGCGGCATTTGAGGAAAGTAAGATAAAGGGAATTGCGCATGTGATTGAACATCTTTTATTTACTGGAACTAAAACACGGAGCCATGAGGATATTTCTAGGGAAATTGAGAAGAAAGGCGGAATACTAAATGCCTACACGGCGAACGAGGTTACTTCCTACTGGTTTAAACTTCCAAGTGAACATCTGTTTGCAGGAATTGACATTCTTGTGGACATGCTGAAGAATGCGAAGTTTGATCCTGTCAAATTTGAGAAGGAGAAGAGAGTAATTCTGGAAGAAATAAAGATGTATCACGATAGGCCCGAGGTAGATGTTTTCCGTCTGCTGGAGGAAAAGATGTACGACAAACCTTTGGGAGAAGGGATAATTGGAAGTAAGGAGACTGTTGCGGCGCTAAAGCGAGATTTTGTAGTTGATTACTTTAAAAAAATGTATTCTCCTGAGAATTTTGTTGTTACAATTGTGGGAGATGCAGACATTGATAAAGTTTGCAGGCGCATGGAAAAAGAATTCAAACCTTCTGGAAATAAGCAGCAGATTAAAACAATAATCAAGAAGAAAGGCGATGCAAAGGAAGAAAGGGCAAGTATAGACCAGGCGCATCTCGTATTTGGAGTGCATGCTCCGCTTGCGTCCGAAAAGGATTTTGCAGCCTGGGAAGTTATGGATGCATATCTTGCCAGTGGAATGTCTTCCCGTCTTTTTCTAAAGATAAGGGAAGAGAAGGGACTTGCATATTCGGTAAGAAGTACTTTCAATACGGAGGGGCATTATTCATACTATACGATTT
>JBAXMY010000036.1:0-9173 GCA_037134055.1 archaeon | reverse complement strand
CAGAATGGATAGTGATATTGTTTTTGCTACATCTCGCCCGAGTCCAGGTTCAGTTAATAGACCAGTTGTCGGCAAAGCTGAGATTGATATATATCGCCCAAGTAATTTCTTTCATCCCTACCCTTGGGAATTGCGGTTAGAGCTTGCAGTCATGTTGAGCCCAGTTAGAAAACTTTTTGATTAGAAATCTATAAAAAGCATGGCTTCCAGGAATAAATATGTTTGGTGGATTAGGCGGAATAAATCCTGGTCAGATGAAGGCCATGATGAGCAAGATGGGAATTAAGCAGGAAGATATAGCTGCGGATAGAGTTATCATTGAGAAAGAAGGTTCTAGGACTATTATAGAAAATCCAAATGTTCAAAAGATGACCATGCAGGGTCAAGTTAGCTGGCAGATTACTGGAGAAGCAAGGGAAGAGACAAAGGCAGAGGGAATAAAACAAGAAGATATTGATCTCGTCGCTCAAAAGACTGGAAAGAGTAAAGAGATTGCCAAGGAAGCCCTGGAATCGGCCGGTGGAGATATTGCCGAAGCCATTATGAGTTTGAGTTAATCACAACAATTCTTATAAACCCTTCAATCTGGTGTTTTTTATGACCGAATCTATGCGAACAGAGTGGAATCTTACTCCGCTTTTGAATGGTGATGATGATCCGGCAATGCCTGTAAAGCGAAAAGTGATGGAAGAAGCAAGCTATGAGTTTATCAACAGATGGAAAGATCGGGGAGATTACCTTAAGGATCCGGCAGTTCTCAGACAGGCATTGGATGAGTATGAGGGATGGACTAGAAAATATGCCTGTTCGGGAGATGAAGGATATTATTTTCATCTTAGAACTTCTCAAGATCAAGAGAGCCCCGTGTTAAAGGCTAAGAACAATAAAATTGATGAGTTTGCTAGGAAAATTCATACAGATATGCAATTTTTCGATCTTAGAGTATCAAAAATTCCAGAGTCCGAGCAGGTAAGATTTTTGAGTTCTCCAGAGTTGGCACCCTATCGACATTATCTAGAAACTTCATTTAGATCAGCAAGATACTTGCTCTCCGAGCCAGAGGAAAAGATTATGACTCTAAAATCGCCCAGTGCATACAGCAAGTGGACTGAAATGGTGGAAACGTTTTTGTCTAAAGAGGAAAGGGAACTCCTTCTTGAAGATGGCACTATGGCGAAAAAAAGCTTCTCTGAAATAGAAAGTCTAGTTAATAGCGTGCAAAAACCTGTAAGAGATTCCGCGGTTAAGGCGCTCAATGAAATAGTTGAGAAGCATTCAGACGTGGCAGAAGCAGAGATTAACGCCATTTTAGCAGATAAAAAAGTTAATGATGAGTTGAGAAAATTAGAAAGACCTGATTTAGCAAGACATGTCAGCGACGATATTGACAGTGAAGTGATTGATTCTCTTGTTGCTGCTGTAGAAAAAAGATATGATATTTCTAAAAGATTCTATGCCCTAAAGGCAAAGCTTCTTGGTCTTGATAAATTGGCTTATCACGAAAGGAATGTTCCATATGGCGAGGTAGATAAGAAGTATTCGTATCCTGAATCAGTTGACCTTGTTAGAAGAACACTTGCTCAGCTTGATTCTGAATTTGTGAAAACACTTGATGATTTTGTTAGGAATGGTAATATAGATGTCTATCCTAGAAAAGGTAAGTCTTCTGGAGCATTCTGTGCAGGTAACTTGATCACTCAACCAACTTATATTTTATTAAATCATACGGGAAAGATAAAAGATGTTGTTACTTTTGCTCATGAGCTTGGGCATGGAATAAATAATGAATTATCAAGAGCTAGACAGAATGCACTATATTTTGGTGTTTCTACTGCTACGGCTGAAGTTGCAAGCACATTTATGGAGGATTTTGTAGTGCAAGAATTGTTGAAAGATGCAGATGACGAACTTAAGTTATCTCTTTTGACTGAAAGAGTTAATGGAGCTGTCAGCAGTATAACTAGACAGGTTGCAGTCTATAAATTTGAAAATGATTTGCACAGAGAGTTTAGAGCAAAGGGATATCTTTCAAAGGAGGAGATTGGAGGATTATTCAGAAAGAACATGGAAGCATACATGGGGCCGGCGGTAGAGCAATCGGAAGGTAGTCAGAATTGGTGGGTACAATTTCCGCATATTAGGAATTTCTTCTACACATATTCGTATGCTTCCGGTTTGTTAATATCGAAGTCTTTGCAGAATATGGTAAAGGCCGATGCAAGTTCAATTTCAAAGGTTAAGGACTTTTTGGCTGCTGGAACGTCCGATTCTCCTAAAAATTTGTTTATGAATATGGGCTTGGATATAACGAAAGGGGATTTCTGGAATGCGGGTTTGAATGAAGTGGAATCCTCATTGAATGAAATGGAAAGTCTTGCAAGAAAGTTGGGTAAGATTTAAATTCTAACTTTCTTGGTAGATATATGCACAGACAGGAAAAGGTCGATTTTTATTACAAGAATAAGATAAAGGATTTTGGGATTGTTATAGATAATTTTGCAGATCCACACAATGTGGCGGCCATAAGCAGGACTGCCGATGGCCTTGGTGTGGAGAAGGTGTACTTGTATTATACATACAACAAGGTTCCAGATTTGAAGACAGTTGGGAAAAAGTCAAGTTCTACGGCTAACAAGTGGATAAAATTTGAGCAAATTAAGGATTTGAATTCCTTTGTGAATGAAAAGAAGAAAGAAGGATGGACAATAATTGGGGCAGATGAATGTACCGGGGCTGAGAATCTGACCGAATTTAAGTTTCCAGGAAAATGTCTGCTGGTGATGGGTGCAGAGCATGGGGGGATAAGCCCGGAATTGAGAAAGGTGTGTGATTCCTTTGTATTTATTCCAATGCTTGGGATGGTGGAGAGCTATAATGTGTCTGTGGCTGCAGGTATGTTCATGTATGAACTCTTTAGACAGAAGGGCAAGGGTTTGGTATTGAGAAAGAGGAGCAAGAATACTCTTTCTAGAAGCATCAATCGTTAGAAACGCTAGCTATATTAATCTGATTTCCCTGAGTATCCTATGGTAGAATCAATAAGGAAAAGGTTCTTTGAGATGCTGGCGGATGCTGAAAAGAGCTATGCAAATGCGGAATATTTGGTCAGGATTACCTATCCCGTTGTAAAGGATTCTAAGCTACTGCTTCGTGCGCTCGAGGCATTATATAGATCAGTCGTTACGGCAATAAGTGCCATTCTATACTTTGAGTTTTTGTATAAACGCATCGAGCTTACAAAGGATTCTGTTAGGAATCAGGAAGTCTTTTTTAGAGATTGTGCTGCTAGATATGGAATTAGTGAAGCGGACAAGGTGAATATCAAGGCAATATTTGAATATTCTTTGAAGCACAAGGCTAGTGGGACGGAGCTGGCTCGACCAGGGAAGATAATGATTATGGATGATTATATGCGGGGGACGGACTTGAGTGTTAACAGATTAAAAGAACTTTTAGCGGTTGTTAAACGGTTATTGGAGAATGCTACCGAGGTTTTTGAGGTATGATTCATTTTTGTGTCACTTTTAGAAAGGTATAAATAGTTCCGACATATCGTATTTATTACTATTAGAGGATGAATCTATAGGGTGAACTATATATATGGAAAAAATAATCAAGGAAAAAATTAGTGCCGACCATCTAATGTATGTCAGTTTGAAGTATACAAAGACTTGCGATGTAATTATTAATTTACTTCTTAGATGGAAAATCATGCTTGAACTTTGCCTGGATAAGTTGGTTGATCGAGCTAAGAAGGAAAAGAAATGGAAGCCGGTTCCCGATGCACCAAGAGCTAAAGTTGTGCAGTTAAAGAAGATCTATGAGAAGGATAAGATGATTTCTGAGATTTTGAATATGTATGAACTGTTTAGAGATATTGAAGGCCTGGAGAAGGTACGAGAAAGTGAATTTAGAAAGGGAGTTAATTTACGCGTCGTGTACAGAGGACAGACAATAAATGTTAATCTTGACAAGCTCAAAGAGTATTCAAGTATTCTCGAAAGATTTATAAGTTCTCTTAAATAAGTTCTTTTACTTCTAACGAAGGAAAAAAGATACAATGTCAAAATTAATAACTATTACATCTGGAAAAGGGGGAGTTGGTAAGACTACTACTGCTATAAATTTAGGTGCTGCTCTCAATGCCTTTGGCAAAGAAGTCATTGTTCTTGATGCTAACTTAACGACGCCGAATGTTGGATTGCATTTGGGCGCTCCAATTGTGCCAATAACATTGAATCACGTACTACTCGGAAAGGCAAAGATTACTGACGCGATATATGAACATGAGTCTGGAACGAAGATAATTCCAAGTTCTCTTTCTGTCAAGGAATTGAGAAGATTGAATCATAATAAACTGAAGGATGTTGGAAAGAAATTGAGAAAAATGGCTGATTTTGTTATATATGATTCTGCTGCAGGACTAGGTTCGGAAGCTATTGCGGCAATGGAAGCCGGAGATGAGATGATTATTGTGACAAATCCGGAAATTCCTTCCGTGACTGATGCGCTAAAGGCAAGTAAGTTGATTGAGGAACTTGGTGGAGTAATTCGCGGGGTAATAGTCACAAGAGTTAGGGGTGGAAAGAATGAAATGCCCATTGCAAATGTGCGAGACATGCTCGAATTGCCAATTCTCGGGGTAATTCCAGAGGATTCGAATATGCAACGTTCATTGGTAATGAAAGATGCGATCTTCCATACTCATCCAAGAAGTAAGGCATCCAGGGCATACAGGAAGATTGCTGCAAAGATTGCAGGAATAAACAATTTCAAGGAAGATTATTCTTTCTTTGAGAAGCTGTTTGGCATTTAATTCTAATCTATTCGGTTTCTAAAAAATCTCACAAAAGGTTTATATATCCTAATATTATTAATATTATTAGACTGATATTCAATGATAAATAATATTACACTGATAAATAATATTACACTGATAAATAATATTACACTGATAAATAATATAACTATTATTCTATGACAAAGAAAGTTCTAAGCGTAACCGTAGATGAGCAGGTTTTGACTGAGTGGAAAGACTATACTCAGGAAGGATGCATCAATGCTTCCCAGTTGATTGAAAAAATGTTACGCGAGTATTTGCAGGAACATTTGAAAAAAGGAGGAAAGAAGTAGGATGATTGGAAAAAGGGGTGATGTGAGAATGAAAGTTCTGATGATTGTAACTGCAGTCCTGGCGTTGGGCTTATTGTTTGTCGCTGCCGAACAATTTATTGATTACACGAAAGCGAATTTTGATGCGGGTACTTATAGCAATACTAGATACTTTAATATTTCCCAGAGCGGATTGCCTGACAACGGAAATTCTTCAGGTCCAATTGATATGACTGGAAACGTACTTCTTTACCATATGGATGATTCTTCTGGAAATATTATTGATACTTCTGGAAGTGTGGGTAGCCCGACGATAACAACCGATGGAGCATATACAGTAGTGACTTTCAAATCTACTGGAACATTTACTCCATCTGCTGGACTAACTAATGTTCAAGTTTTAGTTGTTGCCGGAGGTGGGGGTGGAGGCAGTAATCATGCTGGAGGTGGAGGTGCTGGAGGTTTGATATATAATTCTTCTTATGCATTTATCACAAATAGTAATATCACTATAAATGTTGGTAGTGGAGGTTTTGGAAGTTCAGTTTATGAAGTACTTGGAGGAAATGGAGGTAATTCTACATTTGGAAATATCACGGCAGTTGGTGGAGGTGGAGGTGGAGTTAGAACAGATGCTGCTACTCCTACTCACGGTTTACCGGGAGGTTCGGGAGGTGGAGGTGGAGGTGGACAAAATACTAAAGGTCTTGGAGGAGCTGCATCTCCGGCGGGGCAAGGCAATAATGGTGGAGATGCATATGCGCCTGGAGCAGGGGCTGCTTCTTCTGGAGGTGGAGGTGGAGGCGCTGGAGGAGTTGGTGCGAATGGAGGATCATATTCTGGGGGAAATGGCGGAGCAGGACTTGCATATTCTATTTCAGGTTCTTCTGTAACATACTCTGTAGGTGGTAAGGGAGGAGATTCATCTAATACGGGTACTAGAGATAGCATGCCCGGGGCTGGAGGTGGAGGTGGAGCATCCAATACTGGTGCAGGAACTTCTGGTCTTTCCGGAACCGTGATTGTTAGATATTTAACAGCTAGTGGAAATGCAACTGCCACGCATACTCCTAATAATGGAATAGTTAGTGGGGGAGTTACATATTCTGCATCTGGACAGGTTGGGAGTGCGTTGGGATTTGATGGAAGTGGAAGTTATGTTGAACTTCCAGGAAATGGAAACTTAGCGATAACAGAAAAATTAACTATTTCTGGTTGGGTAAAAACTACAAGTGCCGATGGTTCAAATCCAAAGGCGATAGCCACTAAAGGAACAGCCTCAGTTGGTGATGGTTACAACCTCATTATGACTGCGGGGAATAATCCAAATGGATATGTTTGCCAATTTCAACTTAGAATAAACGGTGGCTGGACAGACGTAACTGGCAAAACTCAAATTAATGACGGAAACTGGCACTTATGCACTGGAACATTTGATGGTAGTAATATAAGAATATATGCTGATGGTAATTTAGAAGGAACAACTTCTGCCCCAGGATCTATCGATAATCTTGATCATCCATTCCGAGTCGGCAGATGGGATACATCAGATTCTACTTGGGATTGGAATGGTGCAATAGATGAAGTCGCTGTGTGGAACAAAACTTTATCCGACGCAGAAATATCCTATATGTACACGTCCCAGAAGGACCAGTTTGCCAATTATGTTGGAATGCAGGCATACAATGCAAGTTCGAGGAACTTGCCAGATAGTGGGGGAAGTGATTCTGGGATTGATATGACTGGAAATGTTCTTCTTTTGCACATGGACGAAGCATCTGGTGCAAGTACGGCAGTGGATAGTTCTGGGAATGCAAATACTGGAACATTTAGTGGAGGAGTAACTAGTGGGATTCCTGGGCAGGTTGGGAGTGCGCTGGGATTTGATGGAAGCACAGGATATGTTTCCGCATCAGACAGCTCCGGAGCATTATCTGTTGGAACTGGAGATTTTACTTACTCATTCTGGGCAAAATTAGATTCAAGTCCTAATGATTATAATAATTACTTTACCTATGGTAAGTATCCTGAAGGAATTTTAATGCAGTTTACACATTATTCAAATTATGATGCAATTGTATTATTTGTGAATGGACAGGGAACTACAACAACATTATATGGATTACCTCATCTTGGTAGTGGTGGAAGTTGGCATATGATAACGGCTAAAAGAGTTGCAGGAATTGCACATATTTATGTTGATGGAATAGAACAATCATATTATAGCACTGGAGATTTGACTGGATCAGTAAATCCAACTGACAAAACATTATATGTGGGACTTGGAGGAGGAGATTGGGGAGGCGATTACTTTAAAGGTAATATGGATGAACTCTCAATCTGGAATCGTTCTCTTTCCGACGCAGAAATCCAGTCAACATACAACCGACAAAAAGGAGTCTATGGACTTGGAGCGCCAAGTAGTTATGTAAGTAAGATATTTAATGCAGGACTTGGACAGTGGTATAATTTATCCTGGGTGAGCAGTTCCTATGGCGAATTGTCTGACAATGGGTTTGACGAGAGAGCTTCTGGCAATTTTGTAGATGGGGTAAATATGTCTGGGAATGTGTTGTTATATCATATGAATGGTGGTGCTGTTAAAGATTCCTCTGGGCAGGGGAATGATGGAACTCAATTTGGAGGAGCAAGTTTAACTAGTGATGGTAAATTTGGGAATGCTGTTAATTTTGATAGCTCTGGGGGGCGCATTGAAATTCCAGACAGTGAGAAATTGAGATTAGCCAGTACTCCGTTTTCCATATGTGCGTGGGTTAATCTAACTGAACTTCGTTCGTCCTCTTCATTTTTATCTAAGGGTCACGATTCCTATAGTGGTGGTGGGTGGGTTATTTGGGCAGATTATGGAAATATACAGTTCTGGACTACCTCTGGAAATCAGTATGGATTTAATTCGAATATGGTTGCTGGGCAATGGAATTATTTCTGTATTACTGGGCATCCAGATTCTGGTACTGAAGCCGTTTCATTTTATTTAAATGGCCAACCCGATGGAAGCACAAATATGGACCCTGAGATATTCGCTCAGACAGATAACTTAAAATTTGGAGGAGTGCCTGGTTGGGGATCTAGTTTCTATGGCAAGATGGATGAAATCGGAATGTGGAATAGAGAATTATCTGCTGGCGAGATATCTGCACTTTATAATTCTGGAACTGGACAGGAAGTTTCATCTTCTGATGCAGACCTGGTTGGATTATGGCATATGGATGAATCCAGTTGGCCAAGTCCTGCGGCAGATTCTTCTGGGCAGGCAAATGATGGAACTGCAAGTACGACGACTGATGCGATGACTACTGGTGGGAAGATTGGAAGTGCGTTGAATTTTGATGGCTCGAGTAATTATGTAGAAAGTAGTTCAACACCAACAACAATAACTGAAAAAACATTGATGGCTTGGGTAAAACTTTCAGATTTAGATCAGCAAGCTGGAGGGGTAGTGGGTATTCAGCTAGGTTATGGAGACCCTGGCCAGTTTGATTCTATAGTATATGGCGAACAAATATCTCGGAGATGGATGGCTGGAAGCAATGGTTTTTCTCGTACATTTAATTCAGATCCTGGAACAGAAGAGAATTCAACTGATTGGGTACATATGACCATCACATACAAAGAGAATGATTATAAAATGTATCGAAATGGTGTTCTCATTGGCCAGTCTACAGATTATGGTTTAGCTAGCTATACTCCTGGCAGTATGATTTATGCTGGTAAAAGACATAATGTTGATACTGGTCTATTGAATGCCGCAATCGACGACGCGAGAGTTTACGACCGAGTACTCTCTCAATCTGAAATTGAAGAAATTTACAATTCTGGAACTGGAACAGAATCTGAACTATCTGGATTAAAGGCAGTTGTCCATTACAAAATGAACGACAATGCTGCCACGACAAAGGTCGTTGATTCAGCAGGATATGGAAATCCTGGAACGATTGTTGGAGGAGTTAGTGGAACGACTGGGAAGATTGATGGGGCTTTGAAGTTTGATGGAAGTAGTGGATATATTTCTGTGAGTAATATGCTGCCGGGGATTATAA
>JBAXMY010000035.1:0-9276 GCA_037134055.1 archaeon | reverse complement strand
AAGACAAATTTAAATAGGAGAAAGTCTAGGAGATAGTATGAAAATAGAGGTTAATGTTAGTAAAAAAGGAATATTTGTTCTTGCTTTGATAGCAGTCTTTTTAGTTGGAGGAATTGCTGTTTATGCATATGGGACAAGTAATCCAGTTATTTTTGGACATACTCCAGATGAGATAAATTGGAGTGCTGCCACTGGATCTTCTACGGGATGTCCTTCCGGATTTGTTGATGGGGGAGGGTATTGCATAGAAACTAACGAACATAACAATAAGGAATTGCTTGATTGGGAACATGCTTTGGTGTCGTGTAGTAACTCTGGAGCACAGTTATGTTCTAGAGATGAATGGACAACTGCATGTTCTAAAAATATCATAAATAATCGGTTTGATGGTGATGAATGGACAAGTAGCTCTTCGTTTACACTTAGTGGTGTATATTCTGCTGTTGTTGCAATGGGAAGTCAGGGAACAAGTTGTATAACTACAAATAATATAAATCCTTCAGGAAACTCATTCACATATAGATGTTGTAAGGATAAGGGAATAAGTATTAATGTTGGAAACGGTGGATGGAAGAGTGTGAGTTTGAGCAATACTGCCCCATTCAATACAAGGTGTCAATATTTAGTCATAAATAATCAAGGCAGTGGTATCATGTATGGGATGCCTGCAGTTCAGGTTCAGCCCAATAGCATATTTATTGGTTCGGGTGGAGGATATTCAGTTTCATCAACTTCCAAAGGTACTATCTCTTCTGGAGGATTAGTAATGTCTGCATTATACGAATCATGTCCGTCTGGAATAACTGGTATAGGGCAGTAGTTTAGTAAATTTTTAAATAAAGGAATTTTTAAATAGCAGCATTTTCTAGAAGAAGTATGGCACAAGTTGTTAAAGAATTGAAGGGAATGATTGGTTTGGAGATCCATGCATATCTTACTACAAAAGAGAAATTGTTTTGTTCTTGTATTGCGAGCAGGGAAAAGGGATTGAAGCAGAATATTAATATTTGTCCAACGTGCACAGGACAACCAGGGGCGAAACCCATGTTGCCTAACAAATCTGCTGTTGAGAAAGCAGTGCTGATTGCTTTGATGTTAGGGTGCAAGGTAAATGAAAGATTAGTATGGCAGAGAAAACATTATGACTGGCCAGACATGCCTAAAGGATATCAGAATACTTTGTCTGGAGCTTATGCATTTCCAGTTGGAGTGCATGGACGTTTCCAGGGAATTAATGTAAGTAGTATGCATTTAGAAGAGGATCCAGCTTCATGGGATCCAGAAACTGGGGCAGTTGATTATAACAGAAGTGGATTGCCTTTAGTGGAAATAATTACTGATCCTGACTTTTCGACATCTGAGGAAGTAGTCGAATGGCTTGGCAAGTTAGTACATAATCTTGCGTATCTTAAGGCAGTTGATTCGAATGCAGGAATAAAAGTTGATGTTAATGTAAATATTCCTGGAAAAACTGAACGTGTTGAGATAAAGAATATTAGCTCCTTGGAAAGTATTGGAAGAGCAATAGATTATGAATTTGTCAGGCAAGGTGAGGAGGGCGGAAGGGAAAGAGAAACAAGAAGATTTGATGATTTGAAAGGCAAAACGGTAAAAATGAGAAGCAAAGAAAGTGCTGAAGATTATAGATTCATTTCAGATCCTGACTTACAGGATTTGGTACTGGAGGCGAAGTTTGTAAATGATTTGAAGGAAAAAGTTCCTGAGAGTCCAGAGAAAAAGCTCGACAAGCTGGTGAAGAAGTTCAAAATAGATAAAACAACTGCTGGAGTTATCGCGAAGAATATAGAAATTGTTGAATTCTTTGAGAAGGTTGTGGAAAAGATTGAAGCCAAAGTTGCTGTACCTTGGGTGACTATTGAACTTCTTCGTTTTCTAAATTATAATAAGAAGAAATTGAGTGAAGTGGATATGAATGTGGAACATTTCATTGCATTACTCAAATTGGTGCAGACGGGAAAGATAACTGAATTACAAGGAAAGCAGTTATTGAATAAGTTCTATCCAAAAAGCTTTATGCCTGAGAATATTGCTGCCAGGATTACGGATGAAAAGGAGCTGAAAAAAGTAGCTGAAAAAGTTATTGCGGCAAATAAGAAAGCTGTCGCAGACTACAAGGCTGGCGATGTTCAGGCATTGAATTTCCTTATGGGTGCAGTTATGAAAGAGACGGAAAGAAGGGCTGATTTTGCAATTGCGAGAAAGATATTGCAGAAATTGCTCGAGGGATAATATTTTGAAAAAAGAAGGGAGAAGATATAGTTTTTTTAAGAATATCGTCTTAGTTAGAAGATTAAGTCTAATCACTTTCTTAATTTCCGTGTTTATATTCATTGGTCTTTTATCAAATCCTAATATAAACGCGAATGTTATTTCTTCTTCAAATGTAACTCTTCCATTTTTAGGAGTCATAGGTTTATCATTTGTATTTCTTTTCATCACCTTAATCCTTTCTGTTAGTCTTGATGAGTTAGTTACCGATGAAGATGTAAAAATTATGAAAAAGCCAGAACATAAATCTCATGAAATTTATTGGCATGCAGGAATAACCGGTCGAGATGATAAAGTTGTTAGTTCGATAATTCAAAGAGGAGTATTACCTGCAGGAATGATTGGAGAGCACCGGAATGCTAACACGCCAAGTAATGATAATGCCTATGTGGCTCAGGATGCTCGCGGGGCGCTTGGGTATTTGAAGCATGCTTCGGGATATAACTATAAGTTTGGTGGTTTGCCTTACGTTGTTGCAATACAAGAAGGAAAGTTGGGCAAGGCTCATTCTTATGATACTGATGTGGCAGTAGATGATTTGTCTGATGAATATCAAAAAAAGAATAATTTGGCTTGGTTTTCATTTATAAGATCTTATAAATCAGTAAAGGATTTTGTGAATGATTCGGTTGCAGATGTATCTTTATCGGGTCAGAATATTAAGAAGGAGTTGAGAAAGGAAAACTTAGATACAATAAGTTATAATAGAGTAAGAGATATATTAAATAAAGGAAATTACACTTTTTATCAAGGACAACGACTAGCCAAATTAAAATCAAATGTGAATGAATTAGTTTGGGAGAATTTTCTAAAGATCTTTAACAACATACGCGGTCCTGGTTTTCACAGAAATCTTGCTAAACAGGGAGGTTTTTCTCCAGAACAGATAAGGGGTGTATATGTTATAACCCCTGGAGGAGATAAGGATTGGCAAAAATGGGCTAAGTTAATGAGACCAGAGGATATAACTAAATGGCAAGAGTGGGACAAATTGACATATGAAGATGAAACTGGCACTCATCATTATCCTGGTAAGGGAAAGTTAGTAAGAGTTGCATGATTATTAACTAAATCAATTCTAGAATTGTTGCTGCGACAAAGAGAATGATGAGAATCCATACTAGATACTTTGAATAGGGCATGGAATAGGCCGGAGTTTGATTTCCTTTTTCCTTTGCATATTTAACCATGAATAAAATTAGTATGGCTGTTAAACCGCCGGAGATTGTTCCTCCAATTCCCAGGATACTTGTGAAGTTTGCCACATTGAATAATTCTAGAATTATAAATAAAATTATTGGAACAATAATAACCCAGAACCAGGAGAAATTCTTTGATTTTTTGAAGTCAAAACGCAGGTTGTCTATTAGAGCAACGGAAAGGGCGAGATAGGAAGTGAGCATGGTTATTATTCCAAGAAGGACGAATGGTTTTCCAAGTGCAAGGGTTGCCAGGGCCGGTGTGGAAGTGCCTTTCATTCCTAAAACAATTGCAGTGAATATGGCATATACTGTGAATGTAATTATATTTGCAATCCAGATTGTTCTTTTCATTAGATGTCTGTCTTTGCCAAGAATACGTTCTACTTCAGGGATTGCGGAAAATCCGAGGAATGCGAAAAGAATGACTCCGAATGGAATGAAAAAATTATTTGACTGTATATATGTTAAATTGGAGATATTTATTTTATTCCAACCATAAATCACTATGGAAACTACGAGAATAAGAAGAAGGACAAATCCTATTTTTTCTCCTTCTTCCATGGCTTTTATTCCATAGTATGCAATCCCTGATATGATAATCCAGACTAGAATTCCTATTGAAAACTGATAGGTTGTGTTACCAAAGAAGAGAAAACTGAATGATTGTCCAAGTGCAATAAGATAGGCAAGTATTGCAGCATATATTCCAAAGGCGGTGGCTATGAACATTAGATATTTTCCTTTGATGCCCAGGTATTTTTCCGCATATCCTGAAAGTTGATGATTTGTTTTGGTACGCATGGCAATTTCTCCAAGATAAAGTTTAGTGGTAATCATAATTGATGCGATAATTATCATAATGAGAATTGCTGCAGGATATCCTGCCTTCATGGCTACATATGGAATTCCTAGGAATCCAGCACCAATGATTGTGCCTGTAAGTGCAGTCACTGCACTATATAGTTTTGCCATTTTTTACTTTCCCCACCTCCATCGAGGTTTTTCTCCAGTTTTGTAGCAAATATAAATGAGAATTGCGGTTGATGCTAAAATAAATATTATATTTTTCAGCCATTCATGGTCCATTTTGGCTACAGCAAGAACAAAAAAGAGTGCCCAAATTAGAAGGACAAGCCAGCCTTGCCAGGTGCAGGGGTACCATCCCCATCCATAGCATTTAGCTCTGAACCATAATTTTACCATCTTTCCTCTTTCAATAAGATTAAAAAAGCGAGATATTTAATAGTTTGGATAGGTCTGTAGTTTAACGGATAGAATAGCTGGCTTCGGACCGGCTGACCGAGGTTCAACTCCTCGCAGACCTATTATCCTTTATTGGATAGATTTAATAAATATAGAAAATAGGAATGAATATGGTAAAGGTAAAAGAAGTTAGGAAGGAAGATAAAAAAGATGTGAAAGCCATGCAATTCAAGAAGAATGAGAATTTTTCAGAGTGGTATTCAGATATAGTTCAGAAAGCAGAGCTTGCTGATTTGAAGTATAACATAAAAGGATTCTTAGTTTTTCAACCTTGGAGTGTCATGCCCATGGAAAAGATGTTTGCACATCTTGAGAAAGCATTGCAGAGAAAGGGACATAAGCCATACTTCTATCCAACTTTGATTCCTGAAGGAAATTTCAAGAAAGAAAGCAGTCATATCAAAGGATTTACGCCAGAAGTGTTTTGGGTGACTGAAGCTGGAAATGATAAACTTTCTGAGAGGTATGCCCTTCGTCCAACATCAGAAACTGCATTCTATCAAATGTGGAGTTATTGGATTAGAAGTTATAAGGAATTACCGTTTAAGACATATCAGAGAGCAAATGTTTTTAGGTATGAAACAAAGGCAACACGTCCATTCTTAAGAAGTAGAGAATTCCATTGGATTGAAGCGCACTGTGCACATGCGAGTGAAGAAGACGCAATGAAACAAGTTCATGAAGATATGGAAACAACGCAGGAAGTATTGCACGATGTTTTTGCTTTGCCATTTATGTTCTTTGAGAGACCAGCATGGGATAAGTTTGCTGGAGCAGAGAGAACTTTTGCTGCAGATGTATTAAATCCAGACGGCAAGGTAGTGCAGCAGCCTTCAACACACTTGCTCAAACAGGATTTTGCTAAGGCGTTCGATGTAAAATTCAAAGATAAAGATGGAAAGGACAAATATGTTTGGATAACATGTTATGGTCCTGCGGTTTCAAGAATATTCGCCTCAGTAGTGATAGTTCATGGAGATGACAAAGGATTAAGATTCCCATGGGATATTGCTCCAGTGCAAATTGTCATTGCTCCGATTTCAAATGATGAAAAATTGGTTAAGAAAGGTAAAGAATTAAAAAAAGAATTGGAAAGTGAAGGATATTCAGTAGACATAGACTTAAGTGAAAAAAGCCCTGGAGAGAAATTCAATTACTGGGAAATGAAAGGAGTTCCGGTTAGATTAGATTTGGGATTGAAAGAATTGGCAGACAAGAAAGTAACAATATTTAGAAGAGATACTAACAAGAAGGAAACAATTGAAGAAAAGGACTTGACTAAAACTGTGAAAAAGATTGCATCAGAGTTTACAGGAAATTTGATTAAAGAAGCAGATAAGTTATTTGATAATCGAATAAAAGATGCAAAGAATGAGGAAGAATTGAAGAAGGTGATTGAGTCTGGAAATATTGCTAGGTGTAACTTCTGTTCTGTGGAAATGGCTGGGGCTAAGTGTGCAGAGATTGTTGAAAAAGAGATTGGTGCCAGTGTTAGAGGAACGAACTTAGTTAGGGAAACGGCTGTTGGGAAATGTGTTATTTGTGGTGAAAGAGCAAAGGAAGTTGTTTATATTGCTAAGCAGTATTAGTTTTTTAACACGTATGTTCTACCTTTAAAATCAATGTAAACTCTTTCCTGATTCATTTTCTTACCCATTCTAAATGCATACTCCTTTGTCATTCTAAGGAAATTTGCTTCACCCATTGTCTCAGATCTGGGACTCCATTTGAAATCTAAACAGTAAACTTTCTCTCTGTAGGTTGAGTCGCCAGATCTACCGACTAGATGACCTTCAGAAACAATACAATTTAGAGGTTTTAGATCTCCCGTTAGCTCTCCATTAATTGATTCAACTTTTTCGAGTACTTCTTCTAGAGAATATTCTTTTTGTCCATCATATCCTTCCCTAGCTCCAATTGTTACCCTGGAATTGAGGGTCTCTGCAACCGCTTCCTGCTCGTATGTCATATATATTGGGCAGTTCTTCTTCTTTTAAACTTTATTCTTTCTGTTCTAGAAAACTAATTCATCAGCTTTTTATAGGGTTATTTGCTCATTTTTGGATGTTAACTAATAAGCAGATAGGAGAGATACGCGAGCATCTGGAGAAAGCACAGAATCCAGTATTTTTCTATGACAATGATAATGATGGGCTGTGCAGCTTTCTTTTACTGAGAAGGATGTTGGGAAGAGGGACAGGAATTGTTGTAAAGAACTATCCAGATTTGAATGCTCAGTATGCCAAGAAGGCACAGGATTTGAATGCTGACTACATTTTTGTACTGGACAAGCCGGAAATTGCTCAGGAATTTTTGGATGAGATTGGCATGTTACATATTCCAGTGATATGGATAGATCATCATGATTCAAAGGAGTTAAAATCTGAGAATCTTATTTTGTACAATCCGGTAAAGAATAAGGGTAATGACAAGAGTAGCGAGCCAGTTACGTATTTATCATATAAAATTGCAGGCAATACTGGAGATATTTGGATTGCAATGATTGGATGCATATCGGATCATTATTTGCCAGATTTTGCGGAGGATTTCTCAAAGGCATATCCAGAATTTTGGGGAGAAGTGAAGATGCCATTTGATGCATACTATGGCACAGAGCTGGGAAGAGTTGCAAGATCACTTAATTTTGGATTAAAAGATACTCCTGCGCATGTGAAGGATTTGCAGAATCTTCTTCTCGGAATGCGAGGGCCTGACCAGGTTCTTTCCGAATTGGAAGGGGATCATGCATTTAGCGAACGTTATCGTGCTCTTAAGGAAAAATATGAGATTCTTCTCAAAAAAGCAGAGTCAGAATTGGATCGGAATTTATTATTTTTTGCATATGGAGGATTTGAATGTTTAAATGCAGATCTTTCCAATGAATTATCTCACAGGTATAAAGGAAAATATGTTGCTGTTGCATATGTTAAGGCTGGAGAGGCAAAAATATCCATGCGTGGTAAAAATGTAAGAGCAATTCTTGAAAAATTGCTTAAGAATTTCCAGAATTGTAGGGGTGGAGGGCATGAAGATGCAGTTGGTGCTAGCCTGCAAGCAGATGATCTACCTAAATTCAGAGAGCTAATGGAGAATGAGGTAAATAAAAAATAAAATGGAAGAAATAGAAATCGAATTGTCTGGGAGAGTGCAGGGAGTTAATTTTAGGTCTGCCATAAAGGATTTTGCCGATAAAAATGAGATTAAAGGGTACGTCTTAAATAAGGATGATGGAAGTGTTTACATAATTGGACAGGGAGAGAGAATGCAGTTGGAGAAATTTTTATATTGGATTGAAAGCGATCCCGGATTTGTTAAAGTGGAGGAGATGACTCATGTTTGGAAGAAAATTAGAACAGAACATAAGCAATTTGATATTGTCAGAAAGGGTTCATATGTTGTTGATAAGGCTAAAGGAGTAATTAATTTGGCAAAGGGACTTGTGAAAAATGATTTAACTGTGCCAGTGCATGTGGCAATCATTCCAGATGGAAATAGAAGATGGGCGAAGGAAAAAGGACTCATCGCGACGCAGGGACATTACAAAGCTGGAAGCAAAGAGAATATACTTTCTCTTTTTGGAGAAGCACAGAGACTTGGCGTTAAATATCTGTCAATTTGGGGATTTTCTACAGAGAATTGGAAGAGAGACAAGAAGGAAGTTGATGCAATATTCTCACTCGTGCTTGGTGTAGTCAAGGAATTGGAAACGGAAGCCAAGGAAAAGAAAATAAGATTTAGACATATAGGAAGAAAGGATAGACTGCCCAGGGATTTGCTTAATGCATTGAATGATTTGGAAGAAAAGACAAAAGATTTTAGTGATTTCAATGTGCAGTTGTGCCTGGATTATGGGGGAAGAGATGAAATTGTTCGTGCTGTTAATCAAATGCTGAAGAATGGTGTGGACAAGGTGGATGAGGAATCTATTAAGGACTACCTAGACAGCAAAGGTATTCCAGATCCAGATTTAATCATCAGGACTTCTGGAGAAAAGAGAACGTCGGGATTAATGCCTTACCAGTCTGTATACTCAGAACTTTATTTCACAGATTTGCATTTTCCTGATTTTACTCCCAAAGAGCTAAGGAAAGCAGTTGAGTATTATTCTCAAAGGCAAAGAAGTTTTGGGAACTAAGGTTTAAATATTTGGAATTTCTCCATAATTTATGGAAATAAGGGTGAATATTACTAAGACGAGATTCTTTCTGATTGTTTTAAGTGTGTTTATTGTTGCGTCTGCTTTCTTCGTGCTTGCGACTGTTTCTAATTGGGATGCGACTAAAAAGACATGGCATAGTTCATCCGATGTGAAAGTCACAGTTGGAGGTCAAGATTATAGTTTGCAGGATGCAATTTCCAATAATCTGATTGGTGGCTCAAATTATAATTATGTTAAGAATGTGACATTCATCAATCTCGGTTTTTCCTGTAATGGATGTAGTTCACAAGATGCAGAGAATTGCGCAAATGGTCATCCTATAACATCTTGTCCCGTGGGAACACAATACGTGACTTTGATTAG
>JBAXMY010000034.1:0-9450 GCA_037134055.1 archaeon | reverse complement strand
TGCAGAAAGGCAACAGCTGTTCTCTTCCAACGAGGAACTTTTGTCAGAGATAATATTGGATAAAGAGTATGATGTTAATGTTACTCTTCTGGTGGATGGAAAACCTTTGGTTGGAAATGCAGTTGCTACTTTCTCTGGAGAGAGAAGTGCTTCGGTAGCCTGGCCTGGAAATTTAGATATAAAATTATCGGAAGGAAGTTATAATGTTAGTGTTTATGTATATTCAAACACAAGCATTCCTATTCCTGCAGATAGTAAAACACAATGCCAGGAAGTTGTTGCTTCTGGAATTCTTGGACTGTTTGGTGGAACAAAGGAACAGTGCTATGAAATAAATTCTCCAGCAACGAAGATAGAATCGGCAATAATTGGTGGTGGAAAGGCAGATGCATATCTCCTTCCTGTTGATTTGGAAAGAGGAAATATTATATTGCGCGTTGATAGTCTGCCTGTTCCGAAGACATTGAATGAACTACAGGAAAATTATTTGAAATTTGATAACCTGGGGGTTGAGGTTGGATGAAGAGTATGAAATATATTATTGTTATGGCATTTTTGTTTGTTCTAATGGGAAGTGTATCGGCAGCAATCGGTTCAACTGGATTTTCTAGTTTTGTTAGCTATCCCACTACTCAGCCTGGATTTTCTAGCTATTATTCTACCTCGGACATAAACTCCTATTGGCCAATTCTCGGAGACAAGGATAGCTGTACGGCTAGACAGGATTTAATGTTGCATGTTTCTCCAACGGGATGCCAACCAACAGTTGTAAGAAGTGATTTGCTCGCAGATCAGAATGTGCCAGTATTTTGTCAGATAGATGCGTTGCAATTAAATCCTTTTATTGATATAAAAGAAATAAGAAATATCAGATTTTCTGGTAAATATCCTGCCGGAGTGATAAGTGCAGGGTTTCATCCTGCTAGGGCGGCAATAAAAACTAGGGATCAGCTTTTGGGAGATCCACTAATTAATAATATTGGATATGTGGTTGTGATTCTAAAGAGAACTCAAAATGAATCCTCGCTGCCAGAATTTATTAATCTCAATCTGACGGCTCAGATAGATTACAATACGGTTGGTGCTCTGGGAGTGGGAACGACCGAGTTTAGATTGAAGCCTTCATCCGAATCCGAATGGGCGATTGACAAGAATAAGCAAAGCTTTTGGAATGGAAGATTTTCAGTTAGATTGGAAGGGGCAGATGCAAACACTGCATCGATTTCTCTTTATAGTGGAAGTAATAAAATTACAAATGTAAAGGTGGAGAATGGTAAAACCTCTGGTGAAATTTATGTGCCTGGATTGTATTGCCAGGCAGGATTGCAGGTGGCCTATGACGGAATTGAAGCAGCACAAAAAACTGCAAGAATTGAGGTGACGGACAGCAAGGGTACTGATACAATTGATGTTTATCCGGGTATGAGCTTTTTGGATGGAAATTGCAGAATTGCTGGAACTAGCTCTCTATCCAATGCAAATGATGGAATTATTATAAATAGTGATGGGCAAACTGGAAGTGTTGTACTGAGCTGTAATTCGAAGAAGGTAGTTCTCTCATTGAATCCAAGGTTTGCAGAGTTTAAGGGACAGTCCCCAGTTCCAGATAAGAGTGGAGTACTTGCAATTGAAATTGCAGGCGTTGGAGTATTGGGAATTGATGCAAGCAATCAGGAAAAGATATTAGTTAACAAGCAGTGGGCAATTCCTGGAACTGTTTCAGCTGAACAGAGAGCAATTTATGATGCTCTGCGAAGATATAAAGAAATAACTGCGAGTCCTAAGACGACCGGTACTGGATTGTCTGCTCGTGTGCCTGCAACACAGCAGGTTTCTTCAGATTTCAAGGAACAATTTGCTAATGCAGTTTCAACATATGAACAGGTTGCTGCAGATTATCCAGCTGAGAAGAAACTGAATACGGATTCTACAGTTGACAGTAATACCTATGGAGAAGATAGCTTAATCAAAGCAATTGAATTGGCAAAGGATAGTGGTCAGATTGATGTGCAGATGCGTTTGATACAGGAATTTATTGAGATATATCCAACAAGTGATCGTGCAAGAACATATACTTCCGAATTGGGCAATTTGTATGTAGTAGATTCAAGTTTGGCTGGAGAAATTGTCGACCTGGGATCAAGACAGGTAACTTTGAGACTTGTTAGTTTGGATCAGCCTGATCCAAAGAAGACTTCTAAGGCAACAATAAGTGTGTTTAATTCAGATGCATCCAGCAGAACTATTTCAAATTCTGCTCGTCAGGAAATTAGTCTAAATGGAAATGGAAAATTCCAAGTTAATAATTTGGATGTGACGGTCAGCGTTACAAGCATAGGGGTGGATAGGGCAACGGTAAAAATTAATTGTGGTGGAACAACTTCTTCTGGTCTCAGTTCATTGGGAAGCACAATAATTCTTAATCAGGTTAGTGAGATAAGTTGTGGAAATTCAAATGCAAACGGAAAGATAAGTATCAGATTAGATGATGTAACCATTGATGAAGTTGCAAAGGTGCGATTAATTCCTATTTCCAAAGGAGCCGGAACTCAGGCAAATCTAAGTGTTACCATTGGAATTGAAAAGAGAGCCATTCAACTTTCTCCAGCGCAGACTCAGCTAAGAATTGATAATTTGAATAAGAGTATAAATCAGTGGGAGAAGATAAATAAGGTTCTTGGAAATGTGGTTTCCGGAATGCAGGCTGCATGTTTTGGAACTGCAGGTGTTCTGACTCTTAAGAGTTTCATTGCTGGAATAAGTGGAGAGACTGCTGCTAGACAGAAAGTTATGTCTGGAACTGGAGGATGGGACTCCAAGTGTAAAACAATGTTTGAAGAAGGAAAGTATTCTAGCATAGATGACTGTTTTTCAAAGAATGAAGAGGCAATATCTCAGGATATTAGGACAACCCAGAGTGCAATGGCTCAGGTGAATAAGGATGTTAAAGATATTCAGACCAAGTATAAAACTAGTTCTTCCGGATTGGGAGCAATATTTGGAGATAGCACATTTGATCAGGACAAGGCAAAGCAGGATCTTGCTGATTTGATCGTGAAGAAATATCCGGATGCAACAATAAATGCGGAAAAGAATCCTTGGGTATATTACAATGAAGATGGAACGCCCGATTTGACTAAAGGCACCCAGGGTAGTGATAAAAATCCAAAGGTTAGTGATGTTTTGAGTGGAAAGAATTTGGATTCAGTCGACTATTTGACTGTGAGAGATATGTATCTATCATTGGAAGAGAAGAAGGGTGCAGGTACAAATGTTAATACTCAGGAAAGAGCAGATGCTGAGTTGACAAGTAGTTTGTCCGTTATGAATACGCGATTGAAGGATAAAAGTATTGGTGCATTGAGTAGCGATAAGAATTTGCAGCTTCCACTGGCTTCTAGAATTACAATTGGGAAGGGTGCTCCGGTTGTGGCAGATGTAAAACCTATTGGAACTATCAATGCTGCGGACAGAGAAAAGTTTGCAGGAAATAATGATGTGCAGTATGTTGCCAACGTTATAATTAATGGAGTGCCAGAGGGAGATAAATCTAAATTAAGTGAAAGTCAGCAAAAATTGTATGATACCTACAGTCCTGGGAGCTATGTTGTTGGATTGAAACAGGATCCCGATGGTAAATATAGTCCTGTTGCTGTGAAGAAACCAGATGGAACAGTATTAACTGGAGTAGGAATGGCAGAGTTTAATACGGGATATGGAATTTCATACTTTATTTCATCTAGCGATATAAGTTATAACAACAAGATGAGTAATCCAATGGTTAGATATTATGAAACCGAACCCTACAGAGGGTTGCCTGCCGTTGTTCCGTTTGATAGGGCTAGCGGGTGGTATGCTGCAACCAAGCAGACCCTACCAGTGTTTGGCAACATAGGATCATATGATGCTTCTGGAAAGGTAAATAGTGTTTGGCTCTGCAATGCTGGAGAGGGAGGAGTAATAGAATTTGATACTGGACTTGGAAATGATGTGTGCCAACAGTTTAATTTGAATACTGGGCAGTCCTATGGTTCATTCCCAGGATTGAGTGAAGCTGAAGCCAAGAAGAAAGTTAATAGTGCTATTCAGGCGATAACGCAGGCGTCTCAGCAGTATGGACCTAACGTTAAACAGGTAACTATAAATGTTGATGGAAGAAAAGAAGTGTTCCAGGTTGGAAGACCAATGGCCAATGTTCCTGGAAAGAATTGTCAGGATTATTATAGTGTCAGTGAATGTAAGATTCTATTCAATGTGTGTGATCCGGTAATTTGTCCTCCTTCCAGGTGTGATTTCGGTGGGAAATATCCAGTTGCAAACGTTCAGCAGACTGGAATAGTTGGAAGCACATTACTTTGTTTGCCAAATATAAAGGAAGGAATAATTATTCCAGTTTGTTTATCGGGTATCCAGGCAGGTGTTGATTCATATGTCAGTTTGTTGAAGAATCATAGAGACTGCCTACAGGAAAATTTGAAGAGCGGGCAGATGGTGGGAATATGCGACCAGATTTATTCCATATATGCTTGTGAATTCTTCTGGAGCCAGGTTGCTCCAGTGGCAAATGCATTGATTCCTAAACTTGGAGAGTTGGTAACTGGGAAGACAGGAATGCGTGGAGGAGGAGAGTATGGAACTTTCAGCGCCTCTTGGCAAAATACTCAGAGTGCAATAAAATACTTTACGGATACTTATGCAGTCAATACTTTCAAAGCATTCCAGGCAAGGAACATAGAAGAAGCTGGAACTCCGGTATGTAGAGCGTTCCTTTCTGCCAAAGCACCAACTTCATTTAAGAGTTTGATTACTCCTGAGAGTCCTCCACAGTTTACTGCTACATTCAGTTCTAGTACCTATACGACTGCGACGGTTCCAGCAACTGCCGACTATAAGGTATTCTATCATATTTTTGCAGGAAAGGATTCGGGAGTTAGTTTCAGAGTGTATTTGAGAAATCCTCCTGAGAGTTCATACTATAGTTCTGCTGCAATAGTGCAGGTTGCTTCAGGATTCATAAGAACTGGAGAATATGCTTCGGAAACAAAGGACTTTACCGCACCCGATGGCTACAAAGAATTGTGCGTCGATATAAATGGACAACAGAAGTGTGGATTTAAATCAGTATCAACGGACTTTGCCGTTAATTATTTGAGAGATACATATGTCAAGAGTGCTTTGACTGAAACGGGAATTACTTCTGGTTCTGGATGTGTGTCTGGAAGTTCTTCAATTGAATCGGTAATGGCTAACACAATTTCAAATCCACAGTCTACTGCGGAGGAAGTTATTAATCCTCAAATATACCAGAGAGGAATTGTAAGAATTTGTTCAACAAATAATCCTGGAAGTTCAACCAATCCTACAAGGTTTATTGATGTGGGATATTGTGATGATTCAAAGATAAGATGCTGGCTCGATAAGAATAGCGTCGACAATTCAATTACTACTGAGAATGTGGGAGTGAAGAATAATACTCTTAAAGAATTGCAATCAATTGCAGACAGGAATTTAGAACAGTTGAGAACAACTGGAGAGATTTTGAGCGATGCGGATGCGGTGCAGGAAGTTGGATATATCGAAGGACTTGTTTCAAGTCTGGCTGCAAGTACCAGCAGAGATAAGGCTGCAGAGGCTTTGTCCATATTGACCAGGATAAGCGCAGTTTGGGATAAGGTATATTTGAATCATCAGAAAGCTAAACTTCTAATGTTAAAGGGAGATGTTTATGCTATTCTGGCTAGAGACTCATTCAAGAGTTATGCGAATACTTTGAAGATTACTAGCCCGGGTGGGACAGGAACTGCTGATTCATCCAATGCTGGAACGACGACAAATACTGCTTCTGCAGGTTTAAGATATTATTTATCAAATGGCGGAAATATCTACAAAACATATGATAAGATTGGAGACGATGTTCAGACTGGTTATTATATTGAAAGACGGTATGGCGGTAGCTTTTCAGTTATAGATCGTAATAGCTTAAAGGTTGTTGGTACAGTAGATATAACATTAAAGAAAATTAATTGGATAGATGCAACTGCAAAGAATAAGTTGCAGGGCATAAATGAGGATGCAATAATCTCTCAGCTGTCTACATAATTTTATTAAAATAATGCGGGGATTAGGATTCGAACCTAAGTAAGCACTAAGCTATCAGGTCCTAAGCCTGACCCGTTTGACCGCTCCGGCATCCCCGCTTAATAATGTTAAAATCTGGGGTGTTTTAAATGTTGTCTTTGGTGTTAGAATTATTTCTTTTTCTTGTCTGCTTCTTTTTCTGCAGATGCTACCTTTGCCTTTAGCTTGTCGTCCAAGCCCAGACGGTCGATAAGTTCTTTGTATCTGTTTCTGATGGTAACTTCTGTAATGCCTGCAACGTCTGCCACTTCTCTCTGAGTCTTCTTTTCATCATTCATCAGAGCTGCAACGTAAAGTGCTGCTGCGGCAATTCCTGCTGGGCCTCTTCCTGAAGTTAATTCGGAGACATCTGCTCTCTTTAGTATTCTGAGGGCTTCATTCTGAGCTTTTGGTGAAAGGTGCAGAATTGATGAGAACCTGGAGATGTAATCTTTTGGTGAGCTTGGAGTTACTTTAATCTTCAATTTTCTAATTATAAATCTGTAGGTTCTTCCAATTTCCTTTCTTTCTACATCGGAAGCGCCGGCGATTTCATCGAGTGTTCTAGGAATGTTGTATGAACGACAGGCTGCGTAGATGCAGGCTGCAATGACTGATTCCATGCTTCTTCCTCTGACCAGACCACGCTGAAGAACGAAATTGTAGACACGAGAAGATTCATCTCTAACTACCGAAGGAAGACTGAGAAAACTAGCGACTCTTCTAAGTTCGGACATTGCAAGTCTAAGGTTTCTTTCAATGGAGGTGGATACACGTTCTTGCCACTTTTTTAATCTTAGGAATTTACGGGTTTGACCTGCGTCTAGTCTGTATATGTCTGAGATCTCTCCAACGTTAGTCGTAAGTCCTTTGTCAAATTTTTGCATAGAAATGGGTGCTCCGCCTCTGCCCTTTTTGTCAGCTTTGTCGAATTGTGCTCCGGCATCCTGACCCGTGTCAACCATTTTTTCTTCAACAATAAGACCACATTCATTGCAGATGATTTCTCCTTTCTGGTCATCATAGGTCAAATCGACGCTTCCACATTCCGGACATCTTTTCACGTAGCTCATAATTGTATTATCAAAAGGTTTATAAATCATAGTCTGAGGAGAGTATTTAAAGCTTTCGGTGGACTTATTTCTTTATCGACGGAAAATTAAATTCAAGGTCCGAACGTAGTTCTTCCAGAGGTCTTGAGAGGTAGTTGGCTAAATACTCGAGGGCACTGGTCGGAGTTTCAAATCTTCGTATGTATTTTGTGTCCCAAAGTTGTGGGGGAAATTTTTGTTTTTCGTTGTAGAGTATTTCCACAGATGTTGGTGGGCTATCGAGGACAACTTTTCCTATGCCATTGGGATGAAATCCATAGACACACCAGGGCTCTTTAATTTCCATGGATTAGGATGGAGAGTTTTCTTTTTAAGGATTGTTATAATGCTATAATTATTTGACAACGATTAGAACTGCATTAACCTGGCCTTCCTGGCTTGGTCTGTTTGTTATCTTCGCCTTACCCACGGAGGTGTCTAGAATTGCGCCTTTGACTAATCTGTTTTGTCTTGCTAAGAATCTGTTTTGAGGTGTTTCTTCGACGTTGATTATCTTTGCTCTCTGTACTTTTCCTTTTACCATTACATTTGCAATGTTGGATTTTAGTAGAATTGTCTTGGAAGCTCCGCCTCTAACACGCAGAGATTTTCTTTTCTCATCGCCCAGGATGACATGTCTCTCCTGTCCTGCTTTTTCGTAGAGCTTCTTCTTTCTATGGGCGTGATATTTGCCTCCAGAGATTTTTCTTCCTTTGTTCATATTTATATTCTAAAAAGTTGGTTTAAATATCTTACTAATCGGGCTTATTGAGTAATTCTTTGATGTGGGCATGGTCATTGACTCTTTGAAGGTGCCAGCCAGGGTTTGGAGTGTATTTGAATTGCGTTATTGATGTGTTATCTATCTGTATTTTCCAACAGAGAGCAGGAGAGCTTTCCAAGATTGTGGTGATTAGAGATTTGATTGTTAGTCCGTGGGTAAAGAATGCAATCTTTTTTCTCGTATCTTTATTTTTTTCTGCAATTGGCTTAATGTATTCGAATGCTCTTTTTGCGACATCGCCTAGAGATTCACCATTAGGAGGCCGAAAGTTCCAGGGATCTGCATTGATTCTAGCAACAACTTCTGGAGTGTAAATTTTTGTTCGATCTATTCCAACCCAGGAGCCTTGGTTTAGTTCTAGCAAGTCATCGGTAAAGTTGATATCTCTGATTAGATTATATTTTGTGGCAAGTTGGGCAGTTGCTTTTGTTCTGACTGCTGTTGAAGAGTGTATTTCATCAAAATATAATTTTTCTCCATATAGTCTCTCTGCCAGAGAATTTGCCTGTTGTTTGCCCAGACTTGTAAGTTTAAAGTGGTTGGATTGCCCCCAGACTCTACCAGTCATTAGGTTTCCTTCGCTTTCAGCATGGCGTATTAGATAGATTTCCATTTTATCTCCATTTGTTCAGCATTTTTTCTAGAACGCTTTCTTCAATCGCATTTTCTTCAGTTTGCATTTTACCCAATAGTGTACGCGTTCCTGCTGCGCCGTGGAAGTCTGAACCATAGGTCATCATTAATCCATTCTTGAGAGCATATTCTCTGAATGGAATATTCGCATCTCCGAAGTTTGGTTGTATTTCTAAACCGTCGATGCCTTCTTTCACGAGCTGGTCCATTTCAGCCATGTCTTTCACTTCCTTGAATGGATGTGCGATTATGGCTATTCCACCAGCTTTGTGTATCTCCGCGATTGCAATTGCAGGAGTGATTGCACTCTTAGCTCCTTTGACTGATGCGATGGCATTCTTCCCAAGATAGAACTTGAATATCTGGGTAGGTGTTTGCCCAGGATCGTGCTCTGCCAAGTAGGCAATGCATTCTGGATCGCACACCATAGCCATAAGAATATTATATTTGCCAAGTCTTGACTCTGGGAACATTTCTTCAACTTTTTTAGGAGTTATTGGGACTCCATACTGGTTCAGAAGTGCGACTCTCTTCATGCATCTGTCTTTTTGTTCGCTTCTTGAGTAGGCTAGAAAATCTTGGAATGCCTGGTCTTCAGGGCGTACATTTAATCCTAGTATGTGGTACTTGCTGGTGCTAACTTCAACTCCTGGAATTAATTTGAGGTTCCAGCTTTTCGCTACTTCTCTGCCCTTAAAGTAGGCTATCATGTGGTCATGGTCTGTTAGCGCCGCTATGTCTGTGCCTTTCAGTTTCAGATTCGTTATGACACTGACCGGATCGTCTCCACCATCAGAGTAGAAGGTGTGCGTATGCAGGTCTATG
>JBAXMY010000033.1:0-9677 GCA_037134055.1 archaeon | reverse complement strand
AAAATGTAGGAAGAAGCGAAGCAGTAAGTGCAAACTTAGCGTTCACACTTCCGGTAGAGTTCACACTAGTTTCTGGAAATCTATCTAGAAGTTTCGATACCATTACTGCCATTGATGGTGTCGTGGAGCACGAAATAACCATAAATGTCTCAGATAATGTAAATGTTTCTAGCGTAATTCTGTATGCTCAAGGAACTGCGAACAATGCAAATTCTACCAATACAACGCTGAACATAACTATAACAAATCCAAGAATAGTTTCTCTTACGGAAGTTATTACAAACAATGTGCCAGGACCGAGTTCGGGAGGGGGAGGACCTTCCAATAGTGGGGGTGGAGGAAGCGTATCGATTGTATATTCGAAGACCGTAGAAGTAGTTAGAGGTGGAAATCAATTTGAATTTGATGTTCCAGTTAGTGCAAAGACAAGTGATTTGAGTAATGTTAGATTGTCAATAACCGGATATGATCCTAAGTATATTACAATTACTCCAAAAGTTATAGATAATATTACAAGAGGGACGACTGAAAGCTTTAGAGTAATTGTGCAGGCACCTTCCTACAAGAGTTATGAAGAAATACCTCTGAAGGTTGTTATAATTGCAGATATAATCTCTGGAAATGCGAAGAGTGTATATTCTGAGACTCAAAATATCAAGCTGGTGGTTGAAGAGATAAGTCATAATGATAGTTCTTCAAGCATTGATGATGCCAAGAATGCATTGGAGTTTATGAAGAGCAAGGGATATAATACTCTAGGAATAGAACAGCAAATATTATCTGCCGAGAGTAAACTCGCTGATAGGAAGAATAAGGATGCATATGATTTGGCTAATCAAGCTATAGCCACAAAGGAGCAGGCAATATCCACTGATAATTTCATACGTAAATTAGTTCAGGTACTTGCAGATCCTAGTAAGGTAACAATCCTTCTTTTGGATTCTATTAAACCTGATGGAATATATCTCAATATGAGTAGAAGTGATTTGACTTCAGTCACTGGTGTGTTCACAAATCCAGATATAAAAGAAAATATCAATTTAGCATTGGTGGCATTTGAAAGAGGAGACTATGCTCTGGCTTTACAAAGGGCAATGTCTGCACAGACATTACTTCTTCTTGAAAGAAAGGGGAATGCGCTAGTGTTTACCTACTTGTACTGGCCTTATATGATCTTAGCGATTGTGCTGATAATAGTTGGAGGGTTTGTGGTGAGAAGGTACTACCAGAAGGACAGATTGAGCAGAAGAATAGCTGACTTGAACAAGAAGGAAGAGAACCTTGCTAAACTGATTGTGCAGAATCAGACCAGATATTTTGCAGGAAAGCTTAGTTCGACTGAATTCCACAAGATAATGAATCAGCATCATGCCGAGCTTGTCAAACTTAGGACTGAAAGGACTACTTTGAGAAATAGAAGAGTAAAGATGTTGCCAAATTATGAGGTTACGCATGAACTCGTTCGCGAGACAAAGGAGATTGAGACGAAGGTTAAAAAACTACAGACTCTGTTCTACAATGAGGCAAAGATATCTGAGCCAGAGTACAAGGCAGAGTTCGAATCTTTGAATACTCGACTTGCGGAAATTGAGGAAGAAAGAGCTGCCTTGAAGTTGATGCAACATCATACGAGAACAAAGGGAATAAAAATGACACACGAAGAGGAAAAAACGTTCAAGGAAAAACTGGAAAGTTTCCTAGGGGGTAAGAAATGAAATCGAATAGGATTTTTGTGAGCTTATTATTTATCTTGTTCCTATCAGGGATTGTGATGGCTGCCGAGAATGCAACGCGGGAAGATGCGTTAAATTCTATTTCCAGTAGTGAGAATGTTCTACAAAAGGCGATTAGTGTGAAATTACCAATCAAATATATTAATGATAGTTTGGCTGAACAGAATAGAGTTTATCTATCTGCTAAATATGCTGAGGTTTTGAGAGATCAGACTACAACCTTCCAGGAACAGAAGGCAGCAAAGGATGCACTGGGACTTGTTAATTGGCAGAGTATAACTTATTCTGATGTTGTGGTAATTGGTAATAGGGTATCTGCGAGATACAATGAAATGTTGAATGACTTGGACTTAATGCTCTCTCTAGAAATACAGGTAGAAGGCTATAGGAATAAAGGCTTGAGTGTTTCTGTAGTTGAAGGAGCAATCGCAGATGCACGAACTGCATTCTACGATGAAAGACTTGATGATTTTAATGTGACTATTTCCAGGGCAAGAGACGCATTGGAAACGCAGAGACAGAGTACCTCAACATTATCTGTTCTTAGAACTGGTACAGTTAGTGTTTTCCAAAGATATTGGTGGGAATTGATAATTTTAGTTGTAATTCTAATAGGTTTAGCAATGTTTGCTGTAAAAAGAATTAGAATACACAATCTAAGAAGAAGAATAAAGAAAATGAAGGCTGAGGCTGTCGTACTTGTCGATTTGACTAAAAAGGCGCAGGAAGAAAGATTCAATGCAGGCACTCTTTCTGCTCTAGTCTATAATACAAGAGTTTCAAAATATCAGGCAAGAATGAATTCGATAAAGGAAGAGCTTCCAGTTCTAGAAGCAGCACTTAGAAAGGATTTGAAATCTAGGTTTGGAAAGTAATTAATTTAATATCATTATATAATAATTAAGTAATGTTGCAAAACTTACCCAGAGAATGTATGGGATGAGTAGATAACTCGCAGCTTTTGATATCTTCCAGGATGTGACTATTGTCATGAGAATTGCAATCCAGAGAAGGAGTATGTCTATGAATGCATTAAATGGTGAATGCAGGTAGAAGAATAGAATCGACCAGAGCAAATTTAGGCAAAGTTGTATCACAAAGAATGTTAAAGCAGGTTTATTCTTTTTGTTTATTCCAGGTTTTATAATCAAATAGAGTGAAATTCCCATTAGAATAAAGAGAATGTTCCAGACTGGAGCGAATATCCAGCTAGGTGGATTAAAAGTAGGTTTCACTATATTGGAATACCAAGAGTCTATTGAAGGTACTGTGAAAATGGAACCAATTCCACCAATGGCAAGACAAATTATTATGCAAAGAGCAAGTTTTAGAATCCAGTGCCAGTTATATCTCTTTTTTACCATCTTTCAATATTAAGATGTGGGAGTTTATAAATTTAGGCAGTTTGTTGGTTTCCTTCGTTTTCACCTTCCCAGGGGAAGATTATCCAGTGGTCTTTGCTTTCCTTTGTTAGAATGAAATAATCTGGTTTAGTTATTGTCCAGGGTGTTGTGTAAATGCAGGCAATTTTCTTTCTCTTTATTCCATTAAGGGCATTGCCAGTATCAGAGATATCATCGACAACGAGTGTGTTTTCAGTTGGATGTGCAAGTAATGGCAATCCAAGAGCATGGCTCATGGTTACTGCAAGAGGAAGTCCTCCCCTAGGAATCCCATAAACTCCATCATATTTTAAGTTATCTTTCTTTATTAGCACAATAAGTTTAGCAACACAATCTGAGAATTGATTCCAAGAGAGATAATCTTTTTGCATATTTTTACAAGTCTTCGGGTGTTTAAAAGGATTATTGAGCTTAAAGTAAGACTTATTAATCCTGTTTTTCTGAATAGAATATGGGTATTGCAGAAGAGAAGGTAAAGAAATATCTTGATAAGATAAACAAGGAAAACGTAAGATTGAATATCGTTTTGCATGTAAATGAGAATGCATTGGAAGAAGCAAGGGCAGTGGACAAGAAGGCAAAGAAGGGAAGATTGTATGGATATGTTTTTGGAATAAAGAGTGCTATCAACGTTAAAGGATTGAGAGCCAATTGCGCTTCAAAAGTATTGGATAATTACATTTCTACCTATGATTCAACAGTAATTGAAAAAATAAAGGCAGAGGATGGAGTGATAATTGGAATGTTAAATATGGATGAGTTTGCTGCTGGCGGCTCGGGGGAGAACTCGGCATTCGGATGCTGTGCCAATCCTGTCGCGCCAGGAAGAATTCCTGGAGGAAGTAGTAGCGGAAGTGCGGCGGCAGTGGCTGCAGGATTTTGTGATGTTGCCCTGGGAAGTGATACGGGGGGAAGTATTAGGACTCCAGCAAGCAATTGTGGGGTTGTGGGAGTAAAGCCAAGTTATGGATTAGTTTCTCGTTATGGTTTAATCGATTTGAGTATGAGCCTTGATCAAATTGGGCCTTTGGCAAAGAATGTTGCCGATGCAGTTCTTGTGTTAGATGTAATTCGTGGAAAGGACGCTCGAGATACAAAAACATTTGATTCTTCAGCAATAGTGTTGAAGAAACCTGGAAAGATTAAACTCGGCATTCTCAGAATAAAAGGAGTTGATAAGAGAATTCAGGCATTAATTGATAAAAAGACTGAGGAAGTGATAAGGAAGAATTCATGGAAGGCCGAGGAAGTGGAAATTAAACATATTGATCTTGCTGTGGAGACGTATTATCCTCTTGTTTACGTTGAATTCTTTTCCGGAACGAGGAAATTTGATGGCCGACGTTATGGCCACAAGATTGAAGATTTCTGTGGTCCAGAAGTGCTGAGAAGAATCCTTGGAGGAAAAGAAATTACAAAGGCAGAGTTTAAGGGAGCATATTATCAGAAGTCTTTGCAGGTTAAGGAATTGATCAGGGATGAGTTTGAAAAAGCTTTCAAGGATTATGATGGAATTATTCTTCCAACAGGTCCAGAATTGCCTTGGAAAATTGGAGAAGGAAATAAGATGAGTGTTGAGAGGATGTATGCCTACGATGCGCTGACAATTCCGGCAAATCTAGCAGGTATTTGTGCTGTAAGCATTCCAGCTGGCACAATTAAAGAGGGAAAAGAGAATATTCCAGTCGGTCTACAGATATTCTGTGGTAAAGGCGAGGAGAGTAAGATGTTGAGTATTGCCAGGGAATTCGAAAATAAGAGTAACCTAATAGGATTTGCTGGAAGTATTGGCAAGAATGAGGCTAAAAGGATAAAGGAAGAGATGTACGAGGATAGAAGAATTAAAAATAGAACTTATTAATTAATCAGATTTATAAATCTGTGAAGTCTAAACTATGTTATGGCAAAAAAGTATGTGATTACTGGCGGTCCTGGATGTGGGAAGACTACAACGCTTAATGTTCTAAAGAAAGATTATCAGGCTATTGAAGAGGCTGCTCGAGATGTTCTGATTGGATATAAGAAAGAGGGCCTGGAAGTGTCTACATTCCAGGGAGATGTTAGCCAGTTGCAGGCAGACATATTAGTTTTGCAGTTAAAGAGAGAAAAGGAAGTAGAAAAGTACGAGGGAATTGTATTTTTAGATAGGGGAGTGCCTGATAATATTGCATATTTCAATTTGACTGGAACAAAAATTAGTAATGATATGTTGCGAGAGTCTCAAAAGAATGTTCGTAAATACAAAAAAGTATTTTTGCTTGAAATGATTCCATACAAACAAGATTCTGTGAGAAAAGAACCTGAAGAAGTGGCAAAGAAGGTGCATGAATTGATAAAAAAAGCATACTTGGACTTAGGATACGAAGTAGTATCTGTGCCATTCATGTCCGTGGAAGAAAGAGTACAGTTTATTAAAGATAAAATCCATTAACCAGTATGGAAATAAATGGAATTAAGATAGATTATCTAGGGCATTCAGGCTTTTTGTTCTCATTTGGGAATAAGAGGGTAATCGTTGATCCATTTGAAGTGCATGCCATGGAAAAAGCTGACCTCGTTTTGATTACCCACAGTCATTATGATCATTGCAGCATTAAAGATATCAGAAAGGTTGTGAAGCCAGGAAGTATGATAATCGTTCCTGCCGATGCCCAGAGTAAAATTGCTAAAGTTCAGGACATAAATATGCAGGTAATGGAGCCGGGAGATGAGATTGTCTTTGGAAAAATAAAGATTAGAGCAATTCCAGCCTATAACATTGGAAAAGATTCGCATCCAAAGAAAAATGGTTGGATGGGATATGTAATTTTATATGGGACTACGGTAATTTACCATGCTGGAGATACGGATAGGATTACGGAGATGCAGAATTTGGCAGGATATGGAAAAGTGGGAAATACTTTTATTTGCTTGCTTCCAGTATCGGGGAAGTATGTAATGGATTACTATGAAGCCGCTGAAGCGGCTGCTGGATTGAATGTTGCGCTTGCAATTCCCATGCACTATGGATCCATTGTGGGTACTCTGGAAGATGCAAAATCTTTTGTGCAAGAGTGCGAAAAGAAGGGCGTTAAGGCAGTGGTTTTGGAGAAGAAATGATCGATTTAATTAAACCTGCCTTTATTGCAGGACATGAAATTCGTTTCTCCGATTTTATTTCCAAGCTGGGCAAAGAAAAAATTGCAATAGTCAGTCATAGAGTTGATTTGGATGGCATTACGGCTGCAAAAGTGGTCAATAAAGTGGTAAATGCAGATGAAATAATCTTTTTAGATTATGAAGATATAAATTTGGAATTAGTTGAAAGACTTGAGAAGGGGAAATTCAAAAAGGTTATTTTTACCGATTTAAATTTCTCGAAGCCAGAAGTTTTGAAGAAAATTGAAAAGTTTGCTGAAGTACTCGTAATTGATCACCACACATTTGCAGAGGATCTGAATTCTGAAAGAACGGTTTTTATGAATTCTCAAGGCTTTTGTGCTGCTTACATTGCATACTATCTATTTTCCAAGATTCAAAACTTAGAGGATTTGGATTGGGTTGTTGCCTGCGCATCCATATCGGATGTTATGTACAAAAATAATGCTAAATGGATTGGCAATGTTTGCCAAAAATATGATGGATTCTTTAGAATTAATCAAAAGGGAATGGTGGAAAGCAGTTTAGAAGAATTGCAGTATAATATAAATCTGGCAATACTTTATTTTAATCATGTTAGGAAGCCGCAGATTGCTTTGAATTCAATTGGTGAGAGGTATGGAGATATTGGTGGTTTGATGAAATATGCAGACATGGTTAGAAAAGAAGTTGAAAATACTAAGATTATGTTTGTAAAACAAAAGGAAAAGATAGGAGAGTTTACCTATTGGAAGATAAAAAAGATGAAATATTCCATAGTTAGCTTTTTGATAAATGATATAAGCTTTAGTCAGAGAGATAGGACGTTCATATTTCTAGAAAAACAGAGTGAGATTTGTAAGGTTAGTGCCAGAAGGCAAGACTGGAAACTAGATTTGCCAAGTCTTTTGAAGAGTTTGATTATTGGGTTTGAAAATTCAAGTGCTGGAGGGCATATTCCGGCATCGGGAGCTAGTTTTCCAGTATCCTATCTGGCTGAATTTGAAAAGAGATTGAAGGCAGTTAGCTTGGATAAGTTTATAGTTAAATAGAATTAGGGCCAGACACCTTGAAGGAGAGTACCATTCTTTATTGCTAGAAGAAGGGGCTTGTCCAATTTGGAAAGACTGTCTGTAAGTACTAGGTGCAGTTTTCTCTTTAGTTTATCTTCCAGTTCTTTTAGGGGAATGGAATCTTTGGATTTTGTTAGAATGAGAATGTCTATGGCACTGGCTTCCGTATCTTCGCCCTTGGCATATGGGCCGTAGAGAATCATTGCTTGAGGGGTGTATTTGGCTTCTAACTGCAATATTGTTTCCTTTAGAGAATAGAGGTTGTATATTCTCTTTTCAAATAGGAATTCCTTTGCTTTTTGATTGGCCATGAGTGCAGGAAATGGCTTTGCTTTAACGGAAATGACAAGATTCTCCTTCTTTAGTTCTTCGACATAGTTCTTTACTGATGTTGGTGCTAATTCTATGTTGCGCCCTATCTCTTTTATGAAGTGAATTGTCGTCGGTTCTTTGAAAAAGACGGCTGCGACACGCATCAAATTACATTTTTGTATCATTCTACAGTTTAAAAGTGCCAAGGGTATAAAAATGTTTCCTTCTTTTGCTTTTTTTATTTTGGGAATAGATATTTAAACTTGAATTGTATATGTTTCTCATTATAAAAATGAAAGGAGGTTTAAAAAAAAGATATGGTACTTGATTTCGCAAAGGAAGCCCTACAGAATGTTTCTACACACAGCATTAATTTCGAAGAATTGAGAGCTGGAAAGGCCAACATCAAAGTTTTCGGATGTGGTGGAGCAGGATGTAATACAATCACATGGCTTTTCAATAAAGGAATTAATGGCGCTACTATCTATGGTATAAATACAGACGCATTACACCTTAGCATTACCAAAGCTGATGAGAAAATTCTTATCGGTAAGGAATTGACTAGAGGACTAGGTTGCGGAGGTTTCCCAGCAAAGGGAAGAGAAGCTGCAAAAGAATCTCTTTCAGAGTTGAAGAAAGCTGCAACAGGTGCTGATATGGTTTTCATATTGGCTGGAATGGGCGGTGGTACTGGAACAGGTTGTGCACCGGTTGTTTCTCAACTGGCAAAAGAATCTGGAGCAGTAGTTATCGGAGTTGTTACAATGCCATTTGATTGTGAAAGAGCCAGAGTTGAAAAGGCAGAATTTGGATTGCAGGAGTTGACTGAAGTCGCAGACACTGTTGTTATCATAGACAACAATAGACTTGTGGATATCGCTGGAAACTTGCCAATGGAGCAAGCCTTCGCAGTAGCAAACGAGCTAGTAAGTACAATGATCAAAGGAATTGTGGAAACTATTACCTTGCCATCATTGATTAACTTAGACTACGCTGACGTTTCAGCTATTATGAAGAACGGAGATGTCGCAGTTATTGGAGTTGGTGAAAGTGACACAACTGCAAGAGTTGACGAAGCTGTAAGACAAGCATTAACACATCCTCTACTAGATGTAGACTATAAAGGTGCAACAGGAGCTTTGATTCACATTACTTGTGGTCCAGACTTCAAGCTTGAGGAATTCGCAGGAGTGGGTGAACTCGTAACAGAGAACATCAGCACTGACGCTCAGGTTATTATTGGAGCAAGAGTAAACAAGGAGTTTGCAAACAAAGTGAGAGTCATCACTATCATGACAGGTGTTAAATCACCTTATGTCACAGGTAGAAAGTCGCAAAAAGAAGAGCATCACGTAGCTTCAGAAATGTCCGACCTAGGTATAGAAGTATTTAGATAATTCTATATCTTATCAAAAAAGCAGGGAAAACTTTCTTTTTTCTTTTTTTCCTTCTGTTTTTATTTTTATTCTAAGAAATTTCTAGATAAACTTTTTCTAGTTCTTTTTCCCAATCTCCAGGGATATATGTGTGGATAAGTTTTTCATTAATGCTTCCTCTCCATTTTTCTTCTTTTTCTTTTTGTCCGAGAGGCAAAAGTAATTGTACCGGTCCACGAAGAACAGGAAATTCTGCTAAGAATACCGTTCTTCCATCGAAACGTAATCCTACTGCATATGTTTGGGAATCGCAATACTCATCTGGTTCGAGATATGCTGCTTCGCAAACGAGACGTCCAGTTTGAGTTTGTAAAAATTCTCCATGATATTCTGAATGATATGGAATTATGTTTCTTCCAGTCTTTTCGTATGCAGTGCCAGCCCCTTTCCATACATAGTGGTGAGTCGGAATTGCTGTTCCACAAGAGATTGCTACTCGTTCTATTTGTCCTGCTATTTCTCTTCGCCTTTCAATCTCTATATCTGAGGACATAATATTTCCCTGAACGGTTAGTTTTTATAGATTTAGGTTCTTTCTAAATATTATCCGCATCGTGCGTACTTGGTTCTTTGTAGAATGCAGTCTATCTATCCCTGCCTTCC
>JBAXMY010000032.1:0-9734 GCA_037134055.1 archaeon | reverse complement strand
AACTTTGTAATATTCATAGCCATATTTTGGGAAATCAAATATAAATCTGTAGGTAAGGATAATTTTTTTCTTTTCTAACTGTTTTATTCTAAATGCAATGGTGGCGATAGGTATTTTCAGTTTCTCTGAGATTTCAATTAGCTCTATTCTGGAATTTTTTGCTAAAAGTCTGAGAATGTTTATGTCAGTTTTATCTGTTTTGGCTTGAATTGCTCCTCCGGCAATATCTGCTTCTTCTAGATCTGATTTTTTGTCCAGTAAATATGCTCGATGGAAGTGATGGACTCTTGTAAATATGGATATTTGTTCTTTTCCTATAAATTCCTTGAAATGTTCTTTGAACTGATTATAGAATGTTTCGAATTCATAAATATTTTTTACATAGGTTCCTATTCCTATGTCAAATGGGCCGTCTGTTTTGTTGACATAGAGCGTTGTTTTGTCTTTCATTAGATAATCGAAGATTTCTTTTTCTTTTGAGGAAGATGCGCTGGCTAATTTGAGGTAAACACGCACACTAAAGTAGCCAAGTTTATAGAAATCGATTATGGAATAGTATCCTCTTATCAATCCAGATTCTTCCATCTTTTTTATTCGGTAGTTTACTACATCTTTAGATAGGCCAACTTTCTTTGCTATTTTTGTGTTTGATTGTCTTGCATTCAAGTCCAGTTGATAGAGTATCTTTCTATCCTTCAAATCCATTCTAGGGTTTATTTCAGTCATTTTACATTATATTACAACTATTATATATAAATCTTGTTGTTTGAGGCATTATTTAATCAAATCTTTTATTTAGTTTCAATACTATCAAATAGTAACAAAACGGCTCGAAAGGGCTAAAGGAAAAAACAAAATGAAAACAGAAACAAAACAGAAACTACAAGAGAAAGTTCATCATTATCAGTCGAAGGTAGATGCTCAAGAACTAACTCTAGCAGAGAGAAGATTGAACGCATACAAGCAAATACTCTCAAATAGAGAGGTAGTTTTTGAAAAAACAGATATCGAAAATAGGCTTTCTCTTTTGCCTCAGGTTAAGGATTTTTGTTTATTTCTTCCGTTTGATCGTGAGGACAGAAGAGATATGCGCAGAGATGAATTTGTAAAAGCACTAAAATTTTACTTAACAAATCATGGAAGAGGTTTCACTCCGGAAGCAATTGCTGAATATAGGGGCTATCTCGAAGAGAATAGAAGAACACCATACACACCATACCCATCAAAATCAATATCGGAAAGATTGAGAGAACAAAAAGGTGCCCTAATTGAATTTCTCTTTCCTTGGATACGTGCAGAACTGGGGGGAAGAAAATGACATTCGAATATGATCCATTATGGCGGAACATTTCTCCTAGAGATTCTCTTCCAGCGCTAGTTGTGTGTGGGGCCATTATTGCCGGAATGTGCATATATGAAAGTAATTCTCCAAAGAATGCATCCCAGACTCATATGCGTCCACGAGAAATCTATTCACAAACGGAGACAAACGAATTAATCAGTTCAAGAATGTTGAATGTTGATGGAACAAATTACATATTTACAATCGATAAAGAAGGAATGCCCCAAATTCAAAGATATAAACTAGAACAAAAGGTTATTTTGAAGCTTTCCAAAGTAGATTAAAATAACTTACATAGCTTTCATAGACTTTCTTGTTCTTTATTATTATACAGAGAGGTCTTTCGCCGAACAATAGGGTTGTAACATAATCTTTTCCAATGTCTATCAGAGCAGGTGTTTTTACATGGTCTGGAAGAATTCTAACTTCAGTTAAAGGAGTTTTATCTCTAATCTTGGCTCTTTCCTTTGAATCTTCGTTGAATAAGATCTTGCATTTAACTCCTTTTTTTGCTCTTCTTTCGTGCCATTCTTGAAAATATGCTCCAAGTGATTCTGTTGCTTCTTGTGGGGCTCCCATTATGTAAAATGTATCTCCCTTTTCTAACTTTGAAAGAATCATCTCAGTAAATGTTTTAATTCCATTCAATCCTTGAAGAATTTCTGCTTCCTGAATTGGTTCGGCATATTTGTACATTTCATTTAGTCTTGGAAGTTCAGATTTTACCTTGTTGATACTATTTTCCTTTTTTGATATAATGTCTTTAAGAATATTGGGATTTTTTGCTTCAAAATACTTTACATTATTTATAGATGAGGTACCAACAAGTCCCTTTTTATTCAGTCTGTCTAGTATGTCATATATTTTAGAGTTTGAAACTTGGGATTCTTTTATTATTCTACCGATTGTGGAGCTTCCTATTTTGAGAAGAGAAATGTATACCTTGCTTTCTCCAATTGTTAGCCCTATTTCTTCTAGTCCTAGTGTCTCAGTCACCCGTTAATTAGAAATTATAGATATTTAATAGTTTCGCCCTCCCGTGAGGAGATTATATTTATATACAGAATAGTGTAACAACTATCAAGGAGTAAAAATAAGATGAAACAAAAAATTGAGATAGACTACAAGGAATTGGAAGAGAAGTTAATTTCCTACATAAGTAACTTAGTTGGACAAAGGAATGTTGTTGTAGGACTGAGTGGGGGAATAGATTCGTCAATAGTGTGTGCTCTTGCCGTAAAAGCTTTGGGAATTGAAAGGGTAAAAGCGATAATTGTAAAAAATTCAAGATATCCAGCTCAAAATTTACAAATTTCAAGGGATTATGCAAAGGGATTAGGAGTTCAGATTCAAGAGATTGATTCTACAGGGATCAGAGAAGGAGCATTCAGGTCACTGGACTTTAAACAAGACAACCTATTAGTTTCTGCGACTCTGGATGCTAGAATATGCGACCTTATCATAAAAACCGTTGCGGGTTTGGAGGACAGAATTTATCTTGGCACTATAAACGGCACGGAAAGATTAACTGGATGGTATCCTAAAGGAAATCTTGTTGGCGACTTTGCTCCGATTGGAGGTCTGCTAAAGAGTCAGGAGAAAAAATTGGCAGAGCATATGGGCCTTGGATATCTAGTGGAAACAATATCTGAAGATTCTGCTAGGATATGTAGTGGTTGTGGAGAACTTCCAGAATTTAAGGGAATTCCTTACTCAACGCTGGATGAAGTCTTATACATATATGAAACTTCTAAAGGTGATAATCTCGCTAGAAGACTTAGAGAGTCAGGGATAGACAGGGCAGTTTATATGAAGATAATTGGAAGGATACTACTTGTAGATCACAAGAATGATGTTTTTCCGAATTACTGTAAAATAAATCTATCGGAGGACGAATCAAAATGAAAGAAATCACAAAACAAACATTGAAAGAAATCCAAAGTCGATTTGCGACTAGTAATGGGTATATTTTAAGTGTTGAAAATCCAATTTATTGTCCGCAGGTGAACGGACTGACTAACGTCTGCCTTACTGAGCTAGGGTTTTCTAGTCTTTCTCAAAAAAATCTAGAAAATTTCTTGGTTAGTTCTGCATACAAAGCAGATTCTAATCTTTTCTATAGAGAAGTTTCTGAAGATGGTAAGATATTAACCCCTGCGATTAATGTTTGTAAAAATGCATCAGTTGCTTTAGCCTTTGGAGTAAATCAATGTTACCAAAGGGCCAATATGATAATGAATGCTCTTGAAAGAAGCCCGGTTAATTTAATATCTCAAGGTTTGTTTGGACGTGAATATAATCCGGAGACTAATAAAGTCAATTCTATGGTTCTAACTCAATCTAATCTCTGGTCTGCATTAGCTTACATTTCAGCTGGAAGAATTGAAAAGTCTAGGCAGATAATGAGAAATCTTGAAAGGGTTAGATATGATGCTCAGGTCGGCTTTTTTAATAGCCAAGATTGCAGAGATAATTCATCTCATCCCAGATTTTTTATCGATGACCAGGCTCTTGCAATTTTAACTTATCTCAAGATGGGCGAAAAGAATAAGGCAAAGGAATTGACTGAATCAGTTATTAAGAGTTTATTTTACGATCCCTCTTCAGGCTTGTTTAACAGTAGTTTCTATGGACTGGAAGTAGATAGGACTAAGTCGACTTACAAGAATAGCTTAATGGCTTTTGCATTAGGCAGCATGGGCTATGATTGCGAGCTCAAAAATGTTCAGAAAGGACTCATTAGAGAGTTATACGATTCAAAAGAAAGATTATTCAAACAATCAACACGCGATAGTACTTTAGTTCCAGATAATTCAGCCCTTGCTCTAGTGGCTTTGGAGTATGATTCTATCCAACACGCCATATTCTAAAATTCAGAGCTTATCAATCTTAGCTGCAAGAATAAAATCATTAATGCTGAGGCCATGCACTTTATGCGTCCAGAGTTTTATGGTTGCCTGCCCCCATGTGAAATCTATATTTGGATGGTGTCCTTCTTTTTCTGCTAGTTTACCTATTTTATTGACAAATGACAGGGATTGGAGAAAGTTTTTGAATTTATACGTCTTCTCAATGTGGTGATTATTAAAGATGTACCAACCATCCAAAAATTTCAGATAGGATTTTACCTCTTTCTTTGACAATTTATCTTCTTCACCCTTACAGGCCTTGCATTTCATCTTTGTTAGTTGCGTTTTCATGTTTAAAGTCCCAGATTCTTTATTACATCAGCTTTCTTAAATTCTGTAAGGTCGTCGTAGTCTTGACCTGTGCCGAGGAAGTAGATTGGCTTCTTTGTGACGTAGGAGACGGAGAGAATTGTGCCTGCCTTTTCATCTACATCTGCTTTGCTGAGGATGATGCCGTCAATTCCGATGGTTTCGTTGAATGTTTTTGCTTGCTCTGTCGCATCATTGCCCGTAATACTTTCTCCGACAAAGATTTTTAGGTTTGGTTTGCTAACTCTTACTATCTTTTCCATTTCTTTGAGAAGGTTTGCTTTGGTATACATTCTTCCTGCCGTGTCTATGAGAACGACTTGGGTTTTGTGTTTCTTTGCATAGGCAATTGCATCGAAGGCAACTGCACTTGGATCTGAGCCATAGGTTTGAGCGATTACAGGGATTTTTAGACGCTCTCCGTGTGTCTGGAGTTGCTCTATGGATGCAGCTCTGAATGTATCTCCTGCAGCCATTATGCAGGAAATGCCTTGTTTCTTGAGTTTGTGTGCTAGTTTGGCAATGCTTGTGGTTTTTCCAGAGCCATTTATTCCGAAAAATAAGATTACATACGGGCTGGAATCTTTTATTTGCTCAAATAGATTCGGAGATTCAATTAGTACTTCTAGAATTGATTGCTTTAGACTGCTGAGGATTGTTTTTTCAATTTCTTTCTTGTTTGTTTCCTTGCCGAGAAGATTTTTGTATAAATCTTCTTTTATTTTGTCTGCAACTTCTAGGGCAACGTTGTTTTCTAGAAGAGTCATTTCTATTTCATTGTAAATTTGATCAACGTGTTCTGCTTTGAGAGTGATTTTTCCAGAGGGGGCAATTTTACTGAATAGCTTGGAAAAAAAGCCTTGCTTTTTTTCTGTTGTTATCTGTGTGTCTGATGATTTATCTGTTGATTGTTCTGATTCTTCTTCTTTTTCTATGTCTTGTTCTATTTCTTCTACGATTTCTGGAAGTTTTTCTAGATCTGGCTCGACCTGCTGAGTACCTACATTGAATTTTCCTGGAACGGGGAGTTCTTTTAATTCTTTTTTCTGTTTCTTTTCTAGTTTTTTGGACTTTTCTTCCCTTTTTGTGGTTCGTTTTATTTTTTCTTGTGCTTTTTCAGGCTTTTTTGTGTCTGGTTCTGACTTTGTAAACAAACTTCCCAGCTTTTTCTTCAAGAATTCAAACATGGATATTAGAGATAGGCAAGGTTTATAAATTTTGACGACTTCAATATGTTATGAAAGGAGTTTTTGTGATCATGGATGGTGTTGCCGACGAGGCTTGCAGTCAGCTTGGCGGGAAGACACCTCTAGAATATGCAAAGACGCCGAACCTTGATAAAATTGCAGGAAAGAGTGAATTCAAACATTGTTTTTCCGTCGCTGAGGGTGTGTCTCCAGAATCATCGAGTGCAGTAGTATCTTTGTTGGGATATGATTATGCCTATGCTCCTCGTGGTCCTCTCGAAGCAGTTGGTGCTGGAATAAAAATTAAGAAAGGAGATTTGGTTTTGCGATGTAATTTTGCGACCGTTGATAGCTTGAAAGATGGAAATATTCTTGATAGTCGTGCTGGAAGAACTTTGACGACCTATGAGGCGAATGTTTTGGCGAAGGCAATAAACAAAAATGTTAAATTGCCTTTCAAGTTTGAATTTATTCCAACTCGAGGACATAGAGCAGTGCTTGTTTTCCGAGGAGGATTCTCTGACAATATAAGTAACGCAGATCCCTTCTACGGAACTGGATATGCCAAGTCTGGAAATAGGAAAATGGTTTATGCTAATCCGTTGGATGATGAAGATGATTCTAAATTATCTGCAGATTTGGTAAATCAGTTTATTCGTGCTAGTCACGAAGTACTTGAGAAGCATCCAATAAATGTTTCTCGAGCTCGCAAAGGACAGTATCCTGGAAACTTGATAATTTGCAGAGATGCTGGAAATGAACCTGTGAAATTTAATAAGTTAAAGGGAAAATGGATGGCTCTGGGTTATAATCCTCTTGAAATAGGAATTGCAAAAGCAGTTGGAATGGACTGCTATACATTCCGATATCCTAGATTGTGGGGCACAGATGTTTATGGTAATTTTCATAAGGGGCTAAAGAAGGCAGTTAAGTATGCCAAGAAGATGATGAAAAAGTATGAGAACAGGTATGACTACTTTTACGTGCATTTTAAGGAAACAGATTTGCCTGGACATGATGGCAAGCCCTTGGAAAAGGTAAAAATGATTGAATTTATTGATGAAAGATTTTTTTCATTCCTATCTACGTTCATAGGTGATAGAAAGTTGGTGATTACGGCAGATCATACTACTTCCTGCAAGATGAAAGGCCATACTGCGGATGCAGTTCCAGTATTAATTTATCCTGGAAATGGTGGTGGTAGATTTACCGAGGACAACGGTAAAAAAGGTAAAAAAATAGTCAGTAAGAAACTACTGGAGAGTACTCTGCTCTAAACATTGGAGTATAATCATTTTTATAAACTCCAGGTGAATATTTTTTATATGATTAGCTACACAGATTTGTATGAATCTCTAAGAAAGGAGAAATATTCTCAGACTTTGCAGGTTTTACCAAAAAGTTTCGTTTCGGAGGTTGCAGAATTTTTAAGTGTGAAAAGAGAAGAGGTGTCAAAGGATACCGATTTGTTTGCAGAACATATTTTAAAAACTAAAAAGCAGTTGGAAAATTCAGTTTCTATTTTTAGAGAGCTAATGCGTTTGAGGAAAAAGAAATTACTTGATTTGATATATACTGCTACGGAAACTGGGATGATGAAAAGAGACTATGAAAACATGTTATCTTTTGAGAAGGAAGTTTTTGATGTGTTAGTTAGAGCGTTCGAAGAGAGTGATGGAAAGATGACTAGGGAACTATTAGGAAATGCACGCCATGAAGAGAATAAGATGATAATGTTTAAACAGAATGTTGAACAGTTTGTAGACATGTCTGGAAATATAATTGGACCCTTCAATGCAGGGGCTCTTGTGAATTTGGATTCTGGAGTTTCACAAATTCTCGTGTCAGATGGAAGAGCAAGTTTTGTTGATGAATAGAAATTAATTGTATTTAACGGAGGTGAGTTAAATTCTTTTCCTAATGAGTGTTAGTTCTGATTATTTGAGAAAGAAAAGGCGTGCGCGGGGTGGCGCACGCCTAAAAGTTCTGTTTTATGCTTAGGGTGAATGGTAAGTATGAATGATTTGAAGGTAATTTGGGGTTGCTCGGGAGGTACTGCCTCCCGGGCTGTTTTGTTGGTTGCGTTTTTATATTTTGATTATCACCTCCAGTGTTGGTTTGATAGTTTATTGAAGAAATTGATATATTAAGGGGTTGTTAAGGAGAAATAGGGAAAGTTATTAGCGAAAATAAATACATAAGCTTTAAAAGTGAAATGACGTCCTATTAATATGAGTTCAATATATAACATTCCTTCCTGGTTTGCAGGATATGACATTTTTCTAGAACTTTTGTTTGCCCTAATCACTGGAATTGTTGCATACTATGCTTTCCGTGTTTACAAGGTATCAAAACAGAGATCGGCAAGACTTTTTGGACTTGGATTTAGCTTTATTTCAGCTTCCTACGTGTTTTGGGCCATAATGAATTCTATAATTATGTCTCAATTGACATTGGACGCAGAGTCCATAACAATTAATCAATTGATCGCGCATGTGAACAATCTATATATAATTAGATTCCTCTCTTTCTATGCCCACGTTATTCTTCTGACTGTTGGTCTAGTTCTGCTGGTCTACATGACTTTTAAAGTTAAGTCTCCAAAGGCATTCCTTTCGACTCTAATATTAGGATTAATTGTAATTACGGCTAGTAATCAGCAGGCAACGGCATTTTACTTGCTGTCAAGCATATTCTTTGCATTTATTACTGTATATTATGTTCAGGAATACAATTTACACAGAAATAATCGACTGATATGTTCGTTGATTGCATTTGTTCTATTGTTCATTACGAGTGCAATTAATTTCTTGTTTTTGAGAGATAGTTCTGAGTTCTATGTAGTTGGACATATTTTACAGTTGATTGCATACGTATTGGTGGCTAATAACTTATATTCAAGTGTGAAACATGGGCAAAAAAAGAAATCGCCTTGAGGTTATTCGAGATATACTTAAGGTAATTAGGGAGCGAAATGGTAAAATAAAACCTACACATATTTTGTATAAGTCTAATCTTTCCTATGTTATGATGGAAGAGTATCTTGGTGAATTGATTGAAAAGGAATTTATTAAACAAATAACTCTGAAGACTGGGAAATCATACACAATCACCGATAAAGGGCTAAATTACCTAGATAAGTATGATTTGGTTGAACAATTTACTAGTTCTTTTGGATTGGAATAGTGCATCTTAAAGAACTGGTGAAGTAATCAGAGGTTTTTCTGTTCTAAGTATTATTGGTGTAATTTCATAGGTATTTTGCAATTCAGTAAATAATCCAGTTATGATTATTGGGCGAATTCTGCCAGATTCAAGGATTGCTTTTTCCAAGCTCAAATCTCGTGTTTGGTTAAATGGGTTTAACTTTCCTAAATCTTTCTGCTGTCTATAATTTTTGATATAAACAAGTTCCGATGAATCTAACTCCAGAAGTCCAGAGTATTCTATGCGTTGTTCGAATAATCTTGAATCATATATTGAAAGTCCAGCGAATTTTCCTTTAACTCTAATAACTCTCTGGTGACCTTTCGTAGGAGCATTTTTTATATCTTCCAGGCTGTGGCACTCAACTATGGAGGATTTCTTTTCAAATTCAAAATCTTTTACACAGTTTAGTATGTACTCCATTCCGTCTGCCATAATTTATTTAGTGTTTGGGGTTTTATAAGGATTGTTGTGATGAAATTAAAGCTTTTGGTTAGTTTTATATAGATTATTTGATTTGAATGTAAATGAAAAAAGAAGTTATAATCTCTAAAGGGATTAAATCTATTTTGAAAAAGAATGTAATTGGAATTTATTTACATGGTTCCGTGGCTACCGAAGGCCATAGGTCTTGGACAAGTGATATTGATTTGTTTATATTATTAAAAGATCATCTGTCAAAGGAGGATAAGGAGGCATTGATAAAATATCTTAATAAATTTAGAAATCCAATGGTGGAAGCATCGTTTGTTCTTGAAAAAGACGTCAAATCATTGGGAT
>JBAXMY010000031.1:0-9836 GCA_037134055.1 archaeon | reverse complement strand
TCATCTCTCCATTTGACTTATCTCTGGGATGGGAAAATAATTTACATGAAAGTTGGGGTTACGTCTCTCAGGATGCAAAGAAACTTGGTGCTAACATACTCTGTTATTCTACGGCAATGAGGGAGAGCGGAAGAACTCTCGCGAGCAAAGTGATTTTGAGCGATGCGGATTCAAAGAATGTAAGTAAAATAAGAATTGGACAGATAAAATATTCGGGATTGTATAAACCTATGACGGGTGCGTTACAAATGTTGTTAAATCAGTTCCATGAGGCGACGGATACGCCGGTTTCATTCGACGTTCAGGACGTAAGCTTGGCAGAGGATAGGCTGTTTGAATTTCCAATTACCTATATGACTGGAACAATAGACTTTGCATTGTCTGGTGCAGAAAGACTCATGCTTAGGCAATACATTCTGAATGGTGGTACACTGTTCGTCGAATCCAGTGATGGCCGAGCTTCATTTGACCGGGCATTCAGAAATGAGATGGCCCAAGTATTTCCAGAAGCTAAGTTTGAACGGTTTTCCGCAGAAAGTGCAATGCTAAATCGTCCGAATGCTATTCAACTTGTGCATCCTCGGGAAGCATTAGCAGCAAAGCTTGGAGAAAACAAGGAAGTCATGCCCGAATTATATGGATTATTCGTTAACGGTGCGTATGGAATAATTTATTCTCCGAAAGATTTGAGTGCAGGATGGGAAGGGGCCGTTGCACCATATGCGGAAGGATATTCTGCCACGGACGCGAAGAAGATTGGGGTTAATGTGCTGTTTAATGCGCTGTCGAATTAGTTTTTCACGTTTTTCTTAAACCATGCTAATGTCTGAGCAATTTCTTCATCCATGGAAAGGTCTGAAGTGTCAATGATTAAATCATAATTTGTCACAGCAAGGTTATTGATGCCATAATATTTTTTGTAACGCAGGGATTCACTCTTTTGTCTGGCGATTAGAGATTTTTTCACCTGCTGGAGAGTTTTATTCTCCTTTTCCCCAGTTCTCCCACCTTTGCATATATCGGCAAGAACGCGTTCCGCAGATTTGTCTGGATCTACTTTTACAAAAACTTTAATGGATTCAGGAATGAAGTGGAATCCTATTCTCGAATCTAGAATAAAATTATCTTCCTTTTTACCTAGCATAATTGTTTTTTTGTCGACTGCCCGGTCTATGGATGCATCTTTTTCTGCTAGGTTCATCAACTCCATTAGGGAGATTCCTTTTTCCTGGGCAATCTGACGCATGAGATCTCCAGCCGAATATCTTTTTAATCCATACTTTTCGGCTATGGCTTTAGCTATCGTTGACTTTCCAGCTCCCGGATCTCCAGCTATTGTTACTATCATTATCCTACAAGTCCCCTTAGAAGAATACCAACTAAGTATGCAATGAGTGCTGCAAAGCCTCCAATGAGAAGAGTTTCCAGGGCCGACTTGAACCAGTGTTTATTTGTTAGTTGACCTTTAACTGCACCGACAATTGCCAAAGCTATGGCGGTAAATATTATTGAAAGAATGAGCTTGGAGCTTTCCATGACGTGAAATACACCTGAAAGAACATATGAAAGCAAGGGGATGAATCCAATAACTAGGAATGAAATGAATGTTGCCAAGCCCGCTTTCATTGGATGCTTGGCTTCATCTTTTACGAACGCGGAGCTTTTTTTCCCCGATTGGAGGGCAATCTGTGATTTGACTGACAAGTAGTTAGATATGGCCATGGAGAATCCATCTGCGAATAGATTTGCAAATCCCAGGATTAGAACAATTGCCGGACTTAGGGATGCGCCTGCTGAACCAGCGACCACGGCGAATGTGGTGACGGCACCATCGGTACCTCCGTAGACAAATTCTGGAAGATATTTACGCCTCTTTTTCAACCAACCCATGGTGGACAAAGGATTGTAAAGATTATAAAGGTTTTCAATAGCTTTTTAAATGGCATTTTTCTATATTGATTATGGCTGATAAGAAAAAGGATTCTAATAAGGCTAAGGACGCAGATTCTGGAGCAGGCGTAGCTCCAATGCCCACACCATCATATAATCCTGTAATGCCGGGTTATTCTCCAATGGTTGCTCCAGGTCCTGCAAATGCTGCTCCAAAGGTTGACTTTGAAAAGATGAAGGATAAGTTAGAAAATTTCAAGAAAACCGTTGTTAAAAAGTTCCCATATACCATTGCACTAGGCATAATCCCGCCACAGGCAAATATGTTGATAGAAGAGGACGAAGCTTTGCCTAAAGAAGTCTCAGATACAAAGCCGTTGTACACAGTTCTTTTGATTCCAGAAGAAAATTACAAGGACATTCCAAAAATAAAACCTGAAATCTTGAAGATGGTAAAGGAATCAGGACAGAATCTATGGGTGCTTATCAAAACTCCAGTTGATTTGTGGAACTATGGCCTGGATTCGAAGTTTGAATTGGTTGACGCAATGTCTGCCATGTTCCCATTGCATGATAAAGGATTCCTGGGTGCTCTAAGGGTCGCAAATATTCATAAGTCCTTGGTGTTGCGAAAGTTTGAGAAATATGTTGCTAGCTATGTAATTGGCGGAAGTCTGGTAAGAGGAACTGCAACCAAAGAATCAGATGTCGACGTTTTCGTTATTATTGATGATACTGACGTAAAGAGAATGTCTCGTGTCGAGCTTCTTGAAAAGTTACGTGGGATTATTTTAGATTATGTAAGAGAAGCAGGTGCTCTTGCAGGAGTTAAGAATCTTTTAAGCCCGCAGATTTATTTGATGACCGACTTCTGGCAATCTGTTAAGGATGCTCATCCAGTTATGTTTACTTTCATAAGAGATGGAGTTCCATTCTATGATCGTGGTACATTCATTCCATGGAAGCGTCTTCTTCAAATGGGTAAGATAAAGCCTAGCCAGGAAGCGATTGATTTGTATGTTAAACAGGGAGAACAAACTGAAGAGATAGTTAACAGACGATTGCTTGATGCAATGGTTGATATTTATTATGGGATTCTGACTCCGACGCAGGCAATGATGATGCTTGCAGGCATGGCTCCACCAACTCACAAAGAATCTCCGAAAGTTTTCAGAGAAGAATTCTTTGAAAAAAAGAAACTTGTAGAAGAAAAATATGTAAAGATTCTGGAAAAGGCCATAAACTTATTTAGAAGTTATGAATATGGAACCTTAAAGAAATTCTCCGGTACTGAATTGGATAAGTTAATGGAAGAAGGTAGAGAATATAATAAAATGATTAAGGGATTGCAGACAAAGATTGAAAAGAACATGAGAGAAAAGAATGCTGATGAAATTTATGAAAATGTGTTCCATCTTCTTAAGACGTTATTTGGAAATAAGAGTCAATCTGAATTGATGGAGGAGTTTGAGAGCAAGGTAATAAAGAAAGGAAAAATGCAACCTCGTTTCTCAAAGATTATGAAGGAAGTCGTTCACATAAAGAAGCATGTTAAGGAAGGAAAACTTACGCAGAGAGAATCTGAAAGCGCAAAGAGAGATGCCCTCGAATTGATTAATGGACTTGTTGAATACGCACAAAGGTCCGATTTAATCAAAGCAAAGAAAGATGTTATTGCAATCAAATACAATGGAAGAAAGGCAGAACTTGTTATTCTCGGAAAGGATGCTTTCATAATTGAAGGTACTGTGGTAAAAAAGGTTGAGGGAGATAAGCTTGTACCTGCAGATCAAAAGAAGTTTGAGGAAGATTTAAAGAAAACAAGAGAAGACTTCTCATTGAATGTACCATCTGAACTGCTTGTTACCTTGAAGAAGATTCTCGGTGATTTCGAACTTTCGTTCTAAGTTCAAATTGGGCGTCTGCGATTATACAATATAAATCTTTATAAACTGATTAGACGGAGGTTTTTTATGGCAAAAACAGGACTTGGAAACGAGCTGGAAGGCAATACACTGAGTAGAAGAGTTGCTGCATTAGAAGAAAGAGTTTTTGGTAAAGATTATGTGCCTGGAAAGTCTGGACCAGTAGTTATGATTGCTGCTCCCGAACCTGCACCAATTTTACTTCAATCTCCACCAACAAAGAAGGAAGAATATACTTCTGTTGAGCAAAAAATGCTTGAATCTAAAATAGGATATTTTGCAAAGGGTGCATATGGCATCGTGGCATCTGCATTTAGAATTCCCACAGCCATAAGAAAATGCATGAATAAACAAGATATTTGTTCTAGGATTGATGCTAAAAGTGACTGCACATTTATTAGGAGATCTCAGGGTTCTGCCGTCGTATATGGTGGATTGGCTGCAATGGCGGCTGTAGGAATACCCGGAGTATGGCATTTTCTAGATGAACTAAATGCAGGTAGATATGGACATGCAATTGCTCTCGGAGCAACATTGGCAATTACAAACACAGTTTCTGGAATTTATGAGGTTTACAGAGCGCAGGGAAAGGCGAAGTAACCTTTAAAAACCCAGATTTTCTAAGCAGAATATGAAAGGTATTGTTGTTCAATTCAGAAAGGGAAGACATAGAGTTCACGAGAGACATTACTTGTTAGACCTTGGATTTGCAAGCAGAGATGAAGCAAAGAAGAGTGCTGGAAAAGTTGTTGTGTGGACTAGCACTGCTGGTAAACAAATAAAAGGAAAGATTAGCGACGCTCACGGAAATAAAGGACTTGTTAGAGCAATATTCGAGAAAGGATTGCCAGGACAGGCAATTACAACGGATGTAGAGGTACAATAATGGCACTTAGAAAAGCATTATCATATTCAAAGAAGCACGCAAGGCCGTATACAAGAAATTCTAGAAAAAAAAATAGAGCATATATCAAAACAGTTCCACCTTCTAAGCTTGGAAAATATAATTTTGGAAGTCAGAAGGATTATCAGGATGGAAAGCACGCCTACAAAGTTAGTATGGTTGCAGAGCAGTATGTTCAAATAAGAGATAATGCTTTGGAAGCAAGTAGAATGTTATTACATAAGTTAATGGAAGAGAAAGCAATTGGGAACTATTTTATGAGAATTTCAGTACATCCACATCATCTTATTAGAGAAAACAAATTAGGAAGTGTTGCAGGAGCAGACAGAGTTTCTACTGGAATGACACAATCATTTGGAGTGGTAATTGGAAGATCTGCCCTTGTTAAGGCTGGAACGGTATTATTCTTTGTAACCTGTAAGGACGAAAGAACGGCACAGATTGCTAAGGCTGCTTTCCGTACAATTATGGCGAAGGTGCCTGGAAGAACTAGAGTTGTTTTTGAAAAGGTTAAAGCTTTTGAAAAGAGATAAAAATTATCTAAATTCAGACATCCAAGTTGTTGAGCGTTTTCTTCCCGGAAGTATCAAATGTGGAAATGCGACTTCCATCTTCCAGTAGTCTCTTTCTCTGAACATCCTCTCCGTTCCTTGAGTTAGGACTGGAATTAAACTGCCGTGCAGAGTTGGAGCGCCGCAGGTTCCCCAGGGTTTTGGTATGTATCCGTCTATGAATGGGGATTGCTCGGCCATGGTACTATACATTATGAAAAAGCTTGTTGGATCTAGGCGTTTCATTTCTCTTGCGAAATCTTTTCCATCAGAAATAGGATCACAGAAAAGACCTCCACCGATGACTAAATCGAATGGAGTTTCTCTTGCTTTTTTCAAAACAGCAGAGGGAAATGATGAATAGAAAATTTGATTATCTGTCTCGAAATGACTCATAATTTCTTTTATTCCATCTATATTTTCTTCATGCTTTTGTACGACCGCGACTGACATTGAGAGGCCTTCTATCTTTTCTATGTTATCTCCACATCAAAGCAAGAACTAGGCCCGCAATGATTATCATGATTGGGACATTGTCTGGAATCTTTATTCCTGCGACAAGAAGAGCAATGGCAGCAATTGCCAGTGCTCCCGAGATTTTTAGGATGTTAATGTTTAGGAATCCAAGAAGTTTTGGACCAAATGTTGCTGCTAGAATTACAATTAATGTTGCAATGATTCCAGAAATGAGAGCAGTGATTGCACGTTCTTTCATGTCTCCATCCATCATGGCTGCACTGAGCATTGAAGCTGGTCCAGCGAGAAAAGTAAGGGCAATAACTGGAGAATTCTTTATTGTGAATATGCCTGAAAGCGCAGCTATTGCTATGCTTCCATTCAGTCCGCCTATTCCGAGTAGGAGTGCGAGCTTCTTTGCTTGGCTCATTCTTCTGAACATATTTGTGTTTTTCATACTTCTCTCTAGTTGGTGACCTATATAATAATTATTGAATATTATACGAATATTAGCCGAAAAGTATATAAATAGTCGAATATTGTACAGTTTATATCAAAATGAAATACATAGAACCAAAACTGATTGAATTACTCAAGGAAGGGTACTGCACTCCACTAATTAGTCAAATTGCTAAGAAACTGAAGGATCCTAGCACTACTATCCATTACAACGTCAAAAGATTGGAGCAGGAAGGCGCAATTAAGGCGTATAAGGCAGTATTTGATTATCCTAAGATTGGGCAGGGCTTCTGTGCGTTCATAATGCTGAAGCTTTCTCCAGACGAGTATGGAAACCCTGAAAAGATTGGAAATAAAGTCTCAGAATTTACCGAAATTGAAAGCGTAGACATAGTCACGGGAGATTATGAAATGATTCTCAAGGCAAGGGTAAAGGATCAGGAGGCTTTCTATGAGTTTATCAAGAAAGTAGCTTCAATTCCAGGAGTTACGAAGACTTACACGTCCGTGTCATTCAAACAATTGAAGACTGAGTTTGTTAAACTGGACTAATCATTTATTTCCCGATACGTTTGAAAATCCACTACTCCGTCTTGGAATTCTCCACAAGTATTTCTTATGGACTTCTTCCAACTGGTTTGTTAAATCTTTTACATTATCTGGAGTCGGTTCTTCTTGCATTATTTCATTTATCTTTCCAAGTGCAGTCTTTCTACGTTCTCTTACATACTCGCCAGGATCTGGAGCTTGTCCTGGCATCATGTGGTGTAAATGTGAATCTCTTGCCGCAGATATTGCACCGCTAGCATATGCAACAAACTTTTCGTTTGTATGTTGGTACCATTCTATTTCTTCTTTTGGTGGAAGATCTTTCTCTAATAATCTTTTAGCTTCTCTAACATGGACTTGCGCCTCCGAACTCGTTTCTTTATAAAATTCTAGAAAATTAGCTAGAGAAGATACTTCTCCCTTTAGTCTATTCATTTGTCTCAGTTTATAACCGAACAGAACCGGACAACCTCCATAATAGTCTTCACTAGTTCTGATTATACGTTCAACGTCTTCTGTTAGTTCTCGATGGAACTTTCTAAATCTAGGTCTTTCTTTCCTGGCTAGTTGTTCTGCGTTTGTCATCCCCTGTTGACAAACCAATCGTATTTCAAGCTAACGTAAACTATTTCACAAAAATGGCCGGGTATGTAAATTCCTATGTAAATGATTAACTTTATTAAATAGGTTTGACTGGAGGAAGCATGTATAGAGGTTGGAGAGATAATCCTAAAGGAGAGGCAGGTATGAGAAGGGGTGAGGCAGCAAATAGAGTTGGCGATGCTCATGAGTTGGCTGATAATCTATATCATGCTGCAGCCGATATAAAAAATATAAAAAATACTGCATTTTTTAGAGACACGGCCAAAAGGATTGAAGAATTGAATCCTGATGAACTTGTTGATTGTTTGGATAAACTATATCATAACGGGTGTATAGATACTCAAGAAAAGAGTGTTGACATCTACGAATCAATATTGAGGGGCGTTAGCAGTCCCAAGTTGAGGGAGAGGCTGAAAGGAATAAGAGACATTTATACGCCAGAAGCTGTGCCAGTTTATCGGTTGAATCCAGATGGTTCAGTTCGAGAATTGGCTCCAGTTAGATTAAGGAGAGAAAGAAGAGATCATGTCATGGCTTCTCTGTTGTCTCTAGGGTTTGGATTTGCATTCATTCTCATGGCTGGACTTGGAATGGGTAGTTTGTTCACTGGAAATGTAATTGCCGAAACATACCATGTAAATGTCGGACTGGCCGTTATTGGAGCAGGTTTCATCGCCATTGCTGCGGCAATTGTTATTTCTAAACGTCCTGAGGAGCAGGGTTAATACTCTAATTTTGTAACTACTGGTAGGTTACAATAACATGGAAAGATTTATAAATCATGAATTGCCCTGGTTTTTATGGTAAATTCTCAAACAAAAAGAATAGCTGAAGAGATGGGGCAATTGTATGATCAAATGGATGTTCTTAGTAGCTTTAAAAGGGCCTATGGAGTTACGAACACTAAAGAAGGTTCTGCCATTGTAGACAGACTGAGAATGTTCACATTCAGCATACCTGATACGGAAAAACCCGAAACAACTGATCAACTTTTACAGTCTGAATTAAGAAGGTTAGCTGAAGGAGCTTCAATAGGTTTGGAGCAGTATCTAGGTGGAAAGTTTCTAAGTTTTGAGGAAATTACGAGAAAGCTTATGATTCCTCAGGAAGATCTTGATAATTTGGAACCTTGGCTAAAGGCAAATAAGGAAGGAGCGATAGATGCGATGAATAGGTTGTACAAATCTTTTGAAGCAAATGGAGTTTTAAGATCTACAGATTTTAATGCACCATCGATTGCTAAGAAAGCAGAAGAAATGGCTAGCATGGCAATTGATAAATATCATAGAGTAATTGGGAAATTCTTGGAGGGCAAAACTAAAACCGGTTCTTTCGTTAAAGACATTCCAGTTTATCCAACTCATGTTGGTAGGTCATCTTTCTTTGAACCATTTGGACTTGAAGGAGTTGGAAGAGTTGCAATAGGAATCCCAGCCATATGTGGTGAGGATGAGAAGGGTGCGATGAAGATTCATGATTCCGAACTTATCAGACTTTATGGACATGAATGTATGGGGCATGCATTAAACTATTTGATGACTAAAAGATCTGATTTGCCAAGAGTTTTGAAAAGAAGCGCAAATATCAGTTTACCTACTATGGAATCTGTTGCACAATTCTATGAGGAACAAATTATGGAAGACCTAAAAGCTAATCCTAATTTACAGGAAGAGCTAGATTTAGTTGATTCTTTTGATAAGTTTTATGAAAACTGGAAAGATTCTAAATTAGTAAGAGAATTTCAAATTAAAGATGCACAGTATGCAAGAACAGTTATTGCAGATTCTAAGTATGGCAATCCTAGCGATCCGAAGACCATGGACAAAAAGAGGGCAGTTCTGTCCGCTGTTGCAATAGATCCAACGGGGATTCTACATCTCTTGGAGGGAACAAAGTCTAATTTCGATTCTAGAGGAAATCCTGCATATTCATTTGTAGAAGAATTAATCTATTGTGCTAGGCCAGTTGACAGAGCATTGAAAGAATTTGCATCTCATGGAATAAGGTATGATCAATCTGGAAGAGACTTGATAGACAAGACATTTTTAACTGGATACTGGACTCCACAGGGATTCGTCGACAATGCTAGACTTGTTGCTGAAGAGAATTCTCAAGAAAATAGAGGTAGAAAGAAATCAATATTTGAATCTAAATAAAATTAAAAAAAATTGAGAGATTTAATCTAAAGCACGGCCATGATATCTGGCGACTTCTCGCTCTGCAGGGCTCATAGTTTCTCTACCCATGTATTCAGTGAATGGTGTTCTACCGCTGTCTGCTACTGCAGATCTTTCTCTTGAGATTTCATCAGTAAGCTTTTGTTCAAGAACTAAAGCCATGTAATTGAATGCTTTTCTAGCAGGACCAAGTTCCATTTTTGTTGCGCTTTCCGTTACTGCCTTGATCAAGTTTGATGCAGAGTGATAACTATCGGCTATGCACATATCTCTAAATGCGTTGGCAAACTTTGTTCTGTCTTGCTGAGTCCAGTCTGTCCAT
>JBAXMY010000030.1:0-9896 GCA_037134055.1 archaeon | reverse complement strand
CATGATAGGGCCACTTATCGCTACTACTGGGAAATCTTACAAAAAGCCAAAATCATGGATTCTATGCAATCGACGACTTTGCCTTTGGAGTCAAATCCCCCCATGGCATCTGCTCTGATTGTTCCACCAGGGTTGTCTGAGTTGATTTCACTTAGATATCCTCCGAGCGTATCAATACCGACGAAATGCATACCAAACTTCACCAGTTGAGGTTTGACGATGTCCAGAATTTTTTTATCTCTCTCGGAGAGATCGCACTTCTCTGGTTTTCCACCTGCATGAATGTTATTGAGAAGCTCTCCTTCTCCTGCAACTCTAAGATACCAGGCTATGGGTTGTCCACCAAGGACAAGAATTCTTTTGTCTCCCTCATTCTTAATGTAGTTCTGAGCAATTACCGGACCATTCTCTAGAAGGGATTTGAGAGTGTTACGCAGATTCTTTCTTTCTAGGAAATATACTCCTTCTCCACCTGCACCAAATGCTGGTTTAAGCACGCCTTCATACTTCAAGGTATCTTTGCAATATTCAAATAATTTGTCAAAGTTTGTGGAGACGAGCTGATGTTCTGGAAGGATTGAGCTGTCCAGACGAAGGGTAGCAATCTTTGATGACCAGAATGGAAGATAAACTGGATTATTTAGAACGAAGACTCCTTCTTCCTGAAGATGGAATGCGTACTCCCGAGCCATTTTATGATAGTTTTCAGTGGTTTTACTTCCCCTTTTATATTTATGACGAAGGAACATTGCGCCAATCTTTCGTAGATCTATTTGCGTTTGTTCCTCTTTCTGAAGAGCTGCAACGAGAGCAGAACGCTCCGAAGTCTTTCTTGGAATTGTGTGAACATTACCATATATTTTTTCTCCATTTGAATGGAAGTCAACTACGTTCATAAAATAGACATCATGTCCTCTGGATGAGGCAGCAGTTGCTATGTCATAGGTAGTTAGGTCATCTTTCTTCGAGGTTGCGTTGGTAACAAAGCATATTTTCATGTTTTATCCTATGGCCTGAGCGTTTAATAGTATTATATTCTGGAATGTGTATATTCTAGAATATACTTGATTTTCTGATTTAATAAAAAAAGAACAAGTTTAAATATGATATTTCTTTGCCTAGGGTATGGAGTTGAAAAGCTTTTACGAGGCTCAACAACTCACTCCTGTTTTTATTCTCAAATTGTTCGCTCTTGCTGATGAAATAAGGAAGAATCCTGAAAAATATTCTGCAGCACTGAAGGGTAAGGTCCTTGCTACACTATTCTATGAACCAAGTACGAGAACTCGACTGAGCTTTGAGACGGCAATGCTACGTCTCGGAGGCACGGTAATAAGTACTGAAAATGCAAAGGAATTTTCTTCTGCAATAAAGGGAGAAAGCATGGAGGACACGGCGAGGGTTGTTTCCGGATATGCCGATGGGATTGTGATAAGACATTATGAAGAAGGAAGTGTAAAAAGGGCAGCTGACGTCTCCAGGGTTCCGGTAATAAATGCAGGGGATGGCAAGGGGCAGCATCCGACGCAAGCATTGCTTGACCTATATACCATATTTAGAGAAGTCGAGAGAATGGATAACATAAAGATTGCAATGGTTGGAGATCTTGCTTCAGGGAGAACCGTCCGATCGTTATGCTATCTTCTTGGAAAGTTCAAGGGAATTGAAGTTATCTTCGTTTCTCCTGAAAACCTTAGAATGGCTGATGATATTAAAGAGTATCTCCAGAGACATGGTGTTGCCTATCGAGAGGAGAATGATTTGAACAGAATCATTGGAGAGGTTGATGTGGTTTATATTACCAGAATACAGAAAGAACGCATTAGTTCGGAAGATTATGAAAAGGCGAGGGGTAAGTTTGTGATTAATATGGAGAATCTACCGATGATTAAGAAAAATACGAGAATAATGCACCCCTTGCCTCATGTTGAAGAGATTTCATTACCCTTGGAAGTAGAACAGAATGATGAGAGGGTTGCATATTTCAGACAATCTGGAAACGGTTTATGGATAAGAATGGCGTTGCTCCTGGAGATTCTGGGAAAGAGTTAAATAAATGAATTTGCTAAAAAGAATATGAAAAAGAGAATAATTCTTGCAACGACTAGTCCAAGAAGGCACAGCCTTGCTAAGACGATGGGCTTGGATTTTGAAGTTGTTGCCAGTGAGTATGAAGAAGATATGTCTCTGAAGTTGAAACCTAAAGAATTGGTCATGAAGTTTGCCCATGGTAAGGCGGCGGACGTTGCCAAGAAGTTTGATGGGGGCATTGTAATAGGAGTTGATACAATCGTAGTACATAACGGAAAGAACATAGGAAAACCTCGGAATGAGAAAGAGGCATGCAAACTATTGAAGAGTTATTCGGGCAAGAAGCACTATGTTTATTCTGGCGTATGTCTAATTGATTGTAAAACTGGCAGAACAATTCAGGATTGCGAGATTACTGAGGTTCATTTTAGAAAGATGGAGGATGGCGAAATTAAAAAATATATTAAAACTGGTGAACCTGGAGATAAGGGTGGAGGATATGGAATACAAGGACTGGCTTCCATATTCATAAAGAAAATTAATGGATGTTATTACAATGTGATGGGTTTTCCAATTTACAATATTTACAAAAATCTTAGGAAAATGGGTGCGGATGTGTTGGAGCATGAAAGTTGGAACGGAAAATTAGATATCTAGATTGCAAATAGTATATTTAGAATATTAAAAAAGTTTAAAAAGAGAGATTCATTATAACTATTGCAATAAAAAGCAATAAAAGAAATGAAAGTACCTGCAAAAATATTTTTTACAAAGGGCGTCGGTGTTCATAAAGACAAACTTGCCAGTTTTGAATTAGCATTGAGAAACGCAGGTATAGAAAAATTTAATCTTGTTTACGTTTCTTCCATTTTCCCGCCAAATTGTCAGGCAATAAGTAAGGAGGAAGGATTAAAATTAATGGCTCCGGGGCAAATTGTATTTTGTGTTATGGCTAGAAATGAAACTAATGAGCCAAACAGGCTGATTTCTTCGGCAATTGGACTTGCATTGCCAAAGGATAAGACACACTATGGATATTTGTCGGAGCATCACGCATACGGAGAGAAGGGAGATAATTCGGGAGATTATGCCGAGGATCTGGCAGCAACAATGTTAGCTTCAACGCTGGGAATTGAATTCGATCCTGCAAAGGCTTGGGAAGAAAGAGAACAAATTTACAAAGCTTCCGGGCAAGTTTTCAAGACGATGAATATTTGCCAGTCTGCAGAGGGCAATAAGGATGGATTGTGGACGACGACCATTGCTGTGGCTGTTTTTGCGGAATAAAATCTGGTAAAACTCAAAAGTCTAAAAGAAAGCGATAGTCTTGCCTATTGAATTTTCCTTGACACTTGGAAGTATATCCTCCATATTGATAATGTTTAAAAACACAGCCAAACGTTAAATAACACATGGCCAAGGAATTATTAATCAATGGTGCGGGTGGAAGAATTGGACGAGGAGTTACCTATGAGACCGTCAAATTATTGGGTGAAGGTTCTGCTAATCTCGAATTAAGGGCATTGAATGAACCAATGGGTCTAGATGCACTAGTTAAAAGTCTAACTTCTAATGATCCAGTTCATGGAGTTTATGATTGGAGAGTTGAGAAGGTTCAATTGAGTCAAGGACCTGGCGTCAGAATTGTAAGAGGTAATGTTGATTTGAGTCTACCTTTCTTTGCGGAAAAAGAGCCTCAAAAAATTCCTTTTGAAGATTTAGGTGTGAGAATGGTTCTTGAGTGTTCTGGATTCTTTGGAGATCCTAAAGAATTACCTGGAGAGAACGGCGGAAAGGTGTTTTTGAATCAGGGCAAGGTTGAGAGAGTTATTGAAACATATCCTTCTGTTAAAACTGCAGATAGTGTTATGATCATGGGTGTTAATCATCTTTCGTATAATCCCGATGCTCATAGAATAATCTCAAATGCTTCATGTACAACAAAATCACTGGCTGGTCCATTACAAGTTTTAGTTGATAATGATATTGAAGTTGGCCCGCTTGCAATGGTTACAATTCATGCTGAAACCGGTAAAGAACTTAGTAAGTTAGCTAGATTGGTGAAGGAAAGAGATGCTGCAATAGCAACAGAAGAAATCGAGCAATTATTCAGAATGACGACACATTCCACTGGTGCTGCTAAGGCAGCAGGTTACGTTATTTCTAGTTTGGAAGGAAAAGGAAAAATGTCTGGAATGGCCTATAGAGTTCCTACTCTCGATGGAAGTTATGCTAATCTTTATTTTGTTGCGAAATCTCATGGTGCAATAAGTGTTGAAGGAATTAATGACTTAATGAAAAAGGCAGTTAGTAATCCAAAATATGCTGGTAGAATGTGCGTATTTGATGGTGAAGATGCTCAAACAAAGGATATAGTCGGAAGGAGAGAGAATGCAATGGTTGTAGTTTCAAAAACAAACGTACAACCCATCGCTGGCTCTTTCGGAGAGAGAAATGCCTATCTGGTAACTTTAGTATCTGGCTATGACAATGAACTTGGCTCTGCCGTTGATCCAGTTCTTCTTGCGGATTTTGTTGCAAAATCCTAGCCCGCCAGTATTTATCTCATTAAAAAACATTTAAAAACTCGTTTTAATCTCTATAATCAATCCCCTTGTAGCTTAGTGGTTAAAGCGTCTGGCTGTAGAAATCTAGCACGGACATTCCCTTAGGGACAAGGATGATGTGCGAAAGGCCGATGTTTTTCAGGCTCTGCGAAGCAGAACCCGGAAGATCCCCAGTTCGACTCTGGGCGAGGGGATTTATTTTCTTATTCTAAGGTTACCTTTTGATACAATAATACTTTTAAACTTCGATAATTAGGGAGATTTATGCAAAGAGAAGAGATTCCAGAGATTCCCAATGGCACGAGATTATATCAGCATGAAAGGATGTATGCTGACAGAAAATTAATTGGCGTTTTTTTCCATAACAAGGAACTTGGTAAGGGATTTTATTTTGCAAATGCTTCAGACCTCACCGATTTTATTTCCCTGAGTTGCAAGGGAGAAGGCATAGGATTTGATAGGCAGTTTATTTCTGTGGCCGGATTAGTTGATGAGATTCTGAAATCTCAAATACCTATTTATCTTGGAAAGAATACTCTAAATGATAGATTGCAAGAGGCAGTCAAGAATTAATTTCTGAGCTTTTTCTAAAAGTTCATCCTAAACTCTTTTCCATGATCTGCGAATCCTAGCTTTTCATAGAGGGCATGAACCTTCGGTTTGCTGTGACGGCTTGTGCAAATAAGTTTATAGCATCCGGCAGTTTTTGCTTCTTCGATTACTCTCTGCACGAGTGTTGTGCCCATGCCTTTTCCACGTAGTTCTTCTGATATGAATACGTCCTCCATGAATCCGAATGGCTGTTTGTGAAGGTCATTTCTCAGGAGGTAGAGGTGTGCTCTCGCTACTTCTCTGCCTTCATGTTTGATGTAGAACTTTATTCCTGTCGCATTGAGGTCTTTTTTATTTATCTCCATATAACCTGTTGGATTAATTTATATATAAAGTTAATAGAAGTATTTTCTTGATTATTCTTCTTTAGGAATATTTGTCTTTTGTTCTCGAACTTCTAAGGTTTTCCAAATTGTGTCAAAGTAATGTTTGAAATTGTCAACAATTTCTTTTGATTTGATTATAATTGCAATTGGTTGGTCACTCCAGGCCGTAATGAGAGTGATTGTTTCTCCCATATCAATATTGCCCGGGACTGGGAAGTACACAAACTTCTGATTCATGAACTTAGGGCTCTTTATTGGTTGTCCCGGATGGCTTTCCTTTCTGTTAACTATCCCTTTCCAGGTAATTTTATTCTTTTTGTAATACTCTTCGGCTTTTCTAAAAAAGACGCCAGTTTTATAATAAAAATTATAGATTTGCTTGCCATACTTAGGATCATAGAAGTAAAAGAATCGAACGAATCCTTTCTTGGGAATGTCACGGAGAAGAATGTCGTAGGCAGTCATAATTCCTTTATATCCTGTGAATATTTCTGCTTCATGCTTTTTTCCCTGGGAAGATAGACTGTTGAGAATGGGAACCATGCTCGCCAAGGAGAGTTTGCTTTCTTCTATTTCCTGTTCTTTTTTATCGAGAAATTCTTTTAGCCTAGAAGGTTCGAGAGCTTGAAAGTATTTTGTTTTTTCTTTTATTGTATAGCTAACTAATCCTTTTGTTAAAAGGCGTTCGAGGACACTATATATCTTTGAATATGCAACCTTTGATTTTTGTGCAATGGGACCAACACTACTGGAACCTAGTTCAAGCAGAGCTATGTAGACTCTGGCTTCTCCATTTGTTAGCCCTAGTTTTTGTAAATTTTCTTCATACATGTACATTTAGGGGTTTTAGGGTTTAAATTTCTTTCTATCTATACACCCCCTGGGGGGAATTAATGTTTATTAATGCGCTTAGGTGGATATTTTCATGTGCTGTGGAAAACATATATCAATGTCAGTTGGAGGAGGTGGCCTAGCTAGGTCTGGACTTCTTCCACTTTCGCCACAACCAAGCAACGCGATGCAACCAATAGTTCCAGGTAGAGCAGCAGCAAATTATCGTGGTGGAGCTGGAGCTTCTTCAAGCCCCTACAATGCTCCTCAACAATCTGCAACCTATAGAGTAAGTGTTGCTAGAGGTAATTATGCGCCAGATTCTGTGGCAAATTATGGAACTATTAGAGCACCGTCACAGGGTAATCCTTCAATGTTATACAATGCCGGAGCTTCTAGTTCTAGAGTGGAAAGTTTTGGACGTGGAACAATCTACAGTGCAATGCTTGATGTGAGACTTGAGGAGGAAGTGGAAAATGAAAATGCAAGACATGAATGGATATCCCGAAGAATGCCTTAAGTTAGTTAGGGAAGCTGAAGCGCTGGAGTTTTCCGATAGCGTTAGGTCTAAGATGAACTTTCTAATTGCCGCAAAGATTCTTATGGACATATATTTGGATGATCCTGAGCAGGGAGAGGCGTTCAAGAACGAAGCTCAGAGATTATATGACCGATATGTTGCAGTGGGTAAAAAATATGGCCGAGTCGTATCTTTGACTGGTGGTAAGGTTGTGTCAAAGTTTGGTAGTTCTCATAGTGTTGTAACTCCCATCGAGCCAACAATAAAGGTTGTGCCCAGGGTAATAAAACAAATGCCCTCAGCAGGCCAGATTAATAGGCCCATGCAGTCACACGAGCCTCTGGCTCTTGGAGAAAGAACAACGAAAAGTAATATTCGCCTTGACTCTGTCTGCGGCCTGGAAGAGATGAAAGATAATATCATCTTGAAGATAGTCGCACCTCTTAGAAATCCAGAAGTATGTGAATTCTATGGTAAAACTGGGAAGGCAGGAATTTTGATGTATGGCCCACCAGGATGTGGTAAATCTCTTGTTGCCGAGGCAATTGCAAATGAAGTTGGAGCATCATTTTTCAATGTGAAAGCTTCCGATCTAAAGAGCAAGTGGGTTGGGGAGACGGAAAAGAAGATGGCAGATTTATTTGCTCTAGCAAGGACTAGACAACCAGCCATTATCTTCATTGATGAGTTTGAAAGTCTTGGTCGTGAACGTTCAAATGTGAATAACTCATTTGAAAAAGATTTCATCTCGCAATTACTGGTGGAGATAGATGGAATGGGAAACAAAGATAGCAAGATAACTCTCATAGCTGCTACAAATCAGCCCTGGGAGATAGACAGTGCATTACTTAGAAGTGGAAGATTTGGCACTAAGTTGTTCATTGCTCCCCCAACTGCTGAAGCTAGACAACAAATTCTGGAAAAGGCATTGGCAAAGAAACCAGTGGATGAAGATGTTGATTTTGATGGTCTTGTTGCGAGCACATCTGGATTTTCAGGAGCAGATATGGTAGAATTGTGTAATGCTGCGACCGAGAATGCGATGAAAGAGTACTTTATCGTTGGAGGGAATCTAAGAAAGATCAATAATGAAGACTTTACAGTTGCATTAGGAAAGATAAAGCCAGTTACAAAGACTTGGTTGAAGAACGCTCTTGGACAGGTGCGGGCAAAAGGTATGGAAGATGAGTACAAGGATATCCTTGAGTATGAGTTCTGAGAGACTTGTCGATGGTACTACCTCTAAATTAATACACATAATTAAATAGTTCTACGACGATTATACTTAATCGGTTGTCCTGGAAAGGATGTGACCATGAAAGCCTCTGTCAGGCATTCAGCTATTAGTGGGGAGGAAGGACTATAACTCTCTCTACGAAACCTGTGCCTCTTAAGCTATGCCCCATGGCACGAAGGAGATAACCTTTAAAGCACATTGATAGGTTAAGATTGATTTCAATGAGTGTTTAAGGCACTTCCTTCACCGAGTCCTGATCATAAAAATGGTAAAAAAGAAGGCAAGAAAATCTGTGAAAAGAAGTAAGGGTGGAAGAAGCCCAAGTAATAAGAGTAAGAGTTCTAAGATTAAGAAGATGCTTCGAGCTTTGAAGGCTAGAAAGGGAAGTCGGAAGAAAAAGAAGCGCTAGGAGTCTAGCATAACTATTTATACCATCAGATTTTAATTTTATAATGAAAAATAAAAGGGGTTTTCTCCAGATGTTACTGTTTATTGCCATTGCAGTCGTAGTTGTTGGTGCCTTCGCGTTCTTCAATAATCAGAATGGATTAAAGATAGATGAAAAGAATGGCTCTCTAGTTTCAGATGTTAATGGTACCAATGAAAGTCTAATTGGTGGACAGAGGGATGAGCATGGTTGTCTTGGTCCGGCAGGATATTCTTGGAATGCGACTGAGAAGGCATGTGTGCGTGAGTGGTTGCATGATGCCGAAAGATATCAGAACATGAGTCGTTGAGCGCAATGTATAAATATGCTTAATCGAGCTAATTTTTATGGAATTCGAAGGACAAGATGCAGATTGGTGGCGTGGAAGAGAGAAGACTGAACGAGTGCCTTCTCAGAAAAGAAATGAACCTGTCAGTCTTTATGTTAGGACAATGAGAACTTATCTTGATATTATGAGTGATATGTTTTGCAAGGTTCTGGAACCTTTCTGTGATGAAGGAATGGACTTGAATCGAGAAGCGTTGAGAGAAGTTATTAGTGCAATCAATACGGAAAGAAAGAATCCTGATTGGAATAACCTTCCTGGGGCAGTTAGAGATTTTAGTACTGGATTTGTTGAGTTTGCGAGAGCTTTGGAAAAAGCAGGAGATGAAGTTTTAGCTCAACATCGGAGCGTTATTAAATCTCAATACTCATTGTTCACAAGATGTCATTCATATGGATACTGCACTGGACAGAATTTGGAGAGGAATACTAATTTCTGTGTAAAAAAGATAAACTCTGCCTATCGGGCTGCAATGAAAGCGAAGGGTGAAGGTGTTGATGGTGTGGCATTTACTGCTAGCGTACGAGCTTTCATGGGACCTAAGGGATATTGTGAAAGATGTCCTTTTAGGTTGGAAGGTTGGTTTGGAAATTTGAAACCAAAAGGAACGGTATAATATGTTCAAAGTTGGAAACTATCAAGGTTTAAGACAGAGACTAGACAAAATTAATCAGATTTTTTTACTAAGAGCCATAAACGATTATGAATTGGAAGAGTTGCTCGATTCTGGTCCAGAGAGATTCTTTTTTCATAGGAATACATTGTATGAAACTGTGTGTGGAAACATGATCGCAAGATATGGACGTAGTCGTAGCGGAACAATAGTATTACATATTCCTTCAGAAGAAGAAAGGAATGGACGCTGGAGTAAGCGATGAAATTCACCGTTGGCTATCAATATTTTGATCCTGGCGAGGAGACTTTCGCCGATATCGTCCAGGATTTCACGGAGAGCGTGGAGGAGGTTTATTTCTCCTGGATGGACCAACCGAACGCCCG
>JBAXMY010000029.1:0-10097 GCA_037134055.1 archaeon | reverse complement strand
TACTACACTGGAAATATTTTTGAAGTAAAAATTGAGGGTGAGAAGAACACCATTTCAGGTGGAGGACGTTACGATGACATGGTCGGCAAATACGTTGGACGTAAAATTCCAGCAGTTGGAATTTCCTTTGGTCTAGAAAGATTATGTCAGTTCGCCAAGATAAAGGTAGAAGGCACTCGAGCCATCCTTATTTCAATGCAACAGGATAAGATAACTCAAAAGCTCGCCAAAACTCTCAGAGCGAATGAAATCACATGTTTAACCAATTCTGGCAAAGTAGGAAAAGCCCTGGAGTATGCCAACTCCTATGCAATTCCATTCGCAATCTTTATCGGAGAAATGGAAGTAGAAAAGGGTAAATTCAAACTAAAGAATATGAAATCTGGAGAAGAAAAGTATCTTACGGAGAAACAACTTATTGCAACATTATTAAAAGAAGATTAAATTATTTTTATCTGTCAGTAGAAGGAACATATCTTTTCCCGTGATGTCTCATGTTATACATTCCAGCCTTGCCTTTGGCAAATCTAACTCCAAATTCTTCTACCAATGCAGATAGTTCTTGAACTTCTCTTGCCCTAATGCTACGTGTTTTCCTTTCATCGTACTTGCCATCAACTTCAACCTTAAGAGAATTAGCATTTGCCATTCTTACATAAACATCATCTAGAAATGAAGCACCCCGATTTATCCTTTCGTCCCCATATGCCATTGCACGTACCTGTCTTCCACCGGAAAATGTATGCGGTTGTAATGCTGCCATAAAAAGTCCACCCTGGAACGCTTTATAAAACCTTCTGTTTTACCCTACTGATCTTCTTCACCATCATCAATCTCAATTCTGTCCATCTTAAACACAGGCTCTCCAAGAGGGTTTTGGAAATCATTTTCAATTGATTCAACCCTGGCTTGTTCCTCTTCCGTCAACGGCGTTTCTATAACTTCCTGCTTTAATGCTTCCTCCACATCTACTCTCATTCTGTCTAATAATTCAGAATTGTGCTTTTCATATAAATGCTGAAGGAGAATCCATATTTCTTCGAAATGTGCTTCCTGTTCAAGCCAAACCTTATTCTGATTATCTAAATGCAGCAGAGGAAGGAACGCCGCCACCCTTTCTTCCTTCGTCGTTCCAGAAATATGACTAAATGGCAGTTTGTGCTCTCTCTCAGAAAATATTTTTTGTAATTTTTCATAAATATCTTTTATATCGTCCTGAATATTAATCCTTCTTTTGGGTAAACTCAAAGCAGTCTCAATTTCCTGCTGTTTGGCGACAATAACCTTCTTTATTCTCCTGTTTTCCGTATTGATTGCCTTTCCAAGAGCAGACATTAACTCCTCAAGACTAACCTTCCTAAATCTTGGAAGGGGTGTTTTAAGGACTAACCCTGGAATCTCATCATCTAAAAATATTCTTTCCTGAACATATTTCTTATCTTCCTTCTTACCAAAGAGTATGTCATCAAGACTTGGAATGTAATCATATAATAGGATTTCCGACTTTAGACGCAAAAGCAATGCAGCTGCAAAAAGCACCTTTGAAGAGATGAAAAAGTTGGCTTCATCCAATAATTTCACTTTTTCCAGGTACTTCTGAGCCAACAGGGAGAGGTCAATATCCCAGGGATCCAATTGTTCCGTATTGATTAGATCATAGATAATATCCTTCCATCCAAGGTTTTCACTAAACAACAAGCCATGAACCTGATCCTGCCCCACTTTCTCCGTCGATACCATCCCTACCGGAACGGGATTTTCTACAATTATCTCCTCTTCATCCACGCCCTTTCCAAAACAGGAATGTTTATATTCCTTATTATGGCCCCTTGATTGAACATCTCACCCCTCCAACAAATCGAAAAAGTGTCTTCATTTACTAGTTACAACAAAAACGAAACATTTAAATACCAGCATATTGTAAGAATAGTATCACCTCTTTTTCCCAGGAGAGGACGTTTCATCGCTCTTTTTGATTGGTGAAGCCTCCTCTTCATGGGTTTATTAAATCTGGAACTGATGGGTTCTGGAAAAAGATAGAAAGCGTTTGATTCTTCAAAGCTTCCAAGAAAGTCCTTGTATAAGGCAGGAAAGCTTATCCGAATCGAGTATTAAGAGGTGATAAAACAAAAAGAGCTAGAGATATACTCCGGTCTAAATTCCGGCACGAATATTGTTGAGCTCTTTTTATTATATTCTAAAAATTAAAGACTGAGATTTGAATACAGATAAGAATTGCACACAGTGAGTGCTTGTAAAAAAGCTAATGATCTTTTAGAAAGGGTTAAAAAGTTAATTTAAATAAAGGTTCCGAATTTATATCTTAGCTTCTAATGCTTTTCTGGCTTTTCAAGCTACTTTTGAATTTTTATTTCCTTCACAGAATTCAGATATGCTTACAAAATCAAAAAGAGTTTTTGCTGCAGAAATATGCATGGGCGTAAACACCTCTGACAATCCTACCACTTCTTCTCTAACATTTCTATAAACATGAGCTACTCTTGGTGGGCAAGAGTCTGTTTGTATTACTACATGACTAACTCCTTCTTTATTAGGATTATTGATTTCTTCATAATAAGGTATTCTTGTCTTCATCGTAATTTTTATAATTTGGTGCCATATTTAAATCTTCCTATCTGTCACCACTATAGAATAACGTATAGGCCCTGTGAGATTTGAATACAGATAAGAAATGAATGCTTATAGGTTTATTAAACCACTATTTGAAATAATTTTTATTTGCCCTTCAGACTCAAAATACTTTCCATTCCTTCTTCTACTCGAAGATCTAAACTCGCTTTCTTTTTAACATCTCTAATCAGAGCATGCAGCTTAACCCTATCAAAATCAACTTCTCGAATATCAGAATAACCTAGAAAACGATCACTTTCTCCCTCAACATATGCCTTGACATCCCTTAAAAATTCTGGAGATTGAGATACAGAATATTCTGCAATACCATTAGTTTCTTCTTTAAATAAAACGACATTCTTTCCAGGGACATATATTCCTTCTCTCTCGAGATCTGGACCATCAAATGCATGTTCCCGCTCTACACTATGCTTAAAACAATATACCTTCACCATTATCTCACCTTCAATGGAATATCTGCTCTAGAAACTTGTTTGTATCCAACTCCAAATCTACTCTGAAGATGCCCCTCGAGAATCTCGCAGCCTCTTTGGAAATTATAGTCCCACTCTTTCTTTTGTGCTTCGATGTATGCCTTCGGATTTATCCCAAGCAATGCGGCTTTTGTTGCAAGTCTGTGTGCATTTGGGCCATACACTTTAAGAGGACCAACATGAATTCTAAGTGAAAAGTTTTCAATAACTTTGTCCATTCTTTCAAGGAATGCCTTTAGAGTTGCAGGATTGGCATTGTACATCTGAGGGAATATCTCAAATCCCGACTTAACAAACCTAATAATGGAGTGTTCCTGATCCTCAAGAGAGGGATTAGATTGTACATTATCGCTTAAATTCTGTTGATCTGTGCCCTTTATCGCAGTAAGAACCTTTACGGGAAATTGAGCTAGTTTCTCCAATATTTGTGGCTCATAGACACCGCGTCTTTCAAAATCCTCTACAACTCTTCCAGTAGAAAGATTGCTATCTAATTGTCCAACAACATCAATTCCTCTTTTTCCTATTTCTCTCCACATATTGAGTATCCAATCAAGAGCTAGTGTTGGCTCTCCTCCAGAAGACCTAATGACTTTCATGTCAAAAGGAGCATATCCTGCAGCAGAATAGAAATCTCTCACCTTTCCGCGAGCAGCAATAAAGCTGTCAACAGTTTCCTCTATTCCCAGGCGCATCTTTCCTTTTTTAGGAATTCCATCATTACTTTCATCATCTACAAAACAATACCAACATCCACCTTGAGAACTTCCATCGTGAAAGTTACAGGCAGCAACTTGCAATATGAACGGAGGATTATAACTTTGCACTTCTTGCATCTTGAATCCTGGTCTTTTCTTAAACCATAGAGGAAAATCAAATTCAGTACTATTGATAAATTTCTCAATTTCCGCATCACTCTTGTCGCGAATATCAAAAAACGGCTTCTTGTACTCTGCAGCGGCAATGGGATCAATCTCTTTTACGTTAACTTTTGCTCGGAAGGGGTATCTTTCGGTGGAACGCCCAGAAGAATCAACAACGGGCATTAAATCAATTACTCTAGAAGTATCAGCACCCTGCAAGGTATTCTGAAACTCGGCAACAAGAACTTTTCCATCAACAACAACTGTCTTTCTCAATTCCAATGCTCTTTGTACTGAATCTGTGCCCATTTTGATTCAGAATCTACTCTCTAGATAGATTATAAAGATTAGTGTGATATAAAATAATCGTTTAATCAACAGAGTTAATACAACTTAAACGTGCTCATTCCAACGTCTTTCATAGCTTGATTCAAATCCTTGTAATCTTCTCTCTGCAACCAAACCTTATAGATAAATTCCCCACTTCTGTAAACCATTATATGATTCTCTCGTAATTCAATTTTATCACAACTGAAAAGACGACTTGCCTGTGCCGTGCCTTTCTGTTCAATTAAAACATCAAATCTACCTTCTAATTTGTTCACGAATATAATAAAGATTTAAAGTTTATTAAATTTTCCATTACGCGTTTTTATACACATGAAAAGTCGTAAGGAAGAAATCAATTAAAATTAAGCTGCCTTCTTTGCGAATTCAGTATAACCACACTTTCCACAGAATGATCTGTTCTTGTCTTCAGCAAGGAATGTTGCAGGACCACATCTTGTGCAGGTCTTGCTCTTCTTTATCGTATCACCGGAGATAATGTAATGCTTGTACTTCTGACTTGTTGGTTTATTCTTATGTGGCTTCTTGCCCTTTTTGTCTTCTGCCATGTTATTATTGTCCCTCCTTCTTCTTAACTACTCTTGGTCTTGGTTCTATCCTATTCTTTTCATCCACATTCTTGTAAACGAATGCATCTATTAGGAAAGTATGTCTTCCAAACTTACTCTTGACATTATTTATAACGACTACGTCTTCCTTAGCCTTGGCAAAACTTGCAATCTCCTTAGTGGCATTAGCAAATCCAATATTACTCTGAGCTTCAACTACAACTTGCAATTCTCTTCTGTGCAATAACTTATTCTCGAAATCTTTTAATGTTTTCATTTTAACCTAGTTTGATAGAATAATGTCCTTTTTTCTTGATATTTAAATTTTTGGCTATTACAGATTCATCCGGATTCAACACTGCTACTCTTCCCTTAAACTTATCAACAAACTCTGTAGAACCGCACTGAGTACACTTCTGTCCCTCAAATATTGTTCTGCATTGTTTACATGATTTCTCAGCCATTATTACTTATCCTCCTTCTTTTTCTTTCCAGCCTTCTTTGCTGCCATCTTTGATGCTGAATCTTTCTTTCTTCTATCTTCCTTGCTCCATTCCACCTTACCAAGTCCAGGCTGTCTCATGGTCAATCCAATCTTAGGATCTCCACCCTTGAAACTTATTGCAACAATTCTTGCAAAGCAATCTGCTCCCTTTGCCAAAACTCTCTTACTTGCTTTTCCTGCAAGTGTTCCAGTCTTACTCATGGAAACGAAATCTTCCATTGTCTGAGAAATGTGAATCATTCCCTGTGCTGGTCCCATCAACATAAATGCTCCAAAATTAGTAATTTCGGTTATTGTTCCATAGACCAATTCATGCAATTCAGGTTTCCAAACAAGCAATTTAAACATTGATTTATAAAATGCAGCTCCATCTCCAGGAATAATTACTCCATCATCAACTTTATCAACAGAAACAACGCTTATAACAAATCCTAGCTCTTTTGTAACTTTGTCGACGAAGCTTTCATTCAACTGCTTTTCAATAGCCTCATTAGTAGGCAAACCAAAGTGCTTTGGCTCAACCCTTACATGATCTTCGACTTCTAATAGGTAAAACATTTTTTAGGTAGTAATATTGGTAATAACTTCAACAAAAATCGGTTTAAAAAGCTTACTATGCGTGCTTTTTAATGTAATCTCTCATACTTATTATCCCAAAGCCACTGTCTTTTATTGATTTCAGCCAGAGGAAGAGGATTAGTTGAATTATACTTAACGCCACATTCTTTGTACACTCCAGCCCAGGCATTAGTATTGGATATATCTCCAACAATCTGAACCATCTCTGCAGTTAATTGATTACCAAATCTCTCATTCTCTCTAGCAATTGCTTTATGACTATACTTTATCAATTCAACCGAGGCCACGCCAAGTGCAACAACCCCCACTCCAGCCAATATAATCATACGCAGATTCATAGGTTTTTACCAGAACTATCAACTATATAATACTATTTCCCATTCTTATCTTTGGGAACTCTGTAATGCCTTATCAAGTTGTTTGGGACGCAAACATCAGAAATTGCATTGTTAATTTTTTCCTTCGCTACAGTATACTCTTTCATAGATGCGAAAGACTCTCTTTGTGGGCATAATAATTGAACATCTCCATTCACATTTGTAGAAGTTGCAAGCATATCGCCAAGCTCTACAACAAGCGAATAACCCTTTCCCATCCTATTACCACCGAAACTACAATAATCTATTTGTCTTTGTACTATTCTGGTTGGAACCTTCTGACTCTTGCCGATATATTCTTTAACTTCAATTTCTCCCCTACCCCCCAAGTAACCAAAATCTCTTGGAATCATCCAACCATGATTTACCTTGTTTTCAGGTTTGTAAGTTTGTCTGAATGCTTGTTCAACTTCTCTTTCAATATCAGAAACAAGCGTGCCAGGTCTAAACTCAACTCTAGTGGCATGCCCATTATATTCATCTTCAATGTGAACATCAACAAATTTAACTCCCCGGTTATTGGTAGAAACACCAACTATCTGGTCAAGGTATCCTTTCGCAGGAATTATTCTACATTCAACAACGGTTTTTCTATCATTTTTATCTGAAAAAAAGAAGCCTGTGTGGCGAGTAAAATCATTCCTCTCACTTTCTGTAACCAACACTTTTCTATCTCCAAAATCTTTTAAGAATACTTCGTCTACATCCTTACTAGATTTAACTGGACAAGACCAGTCCCATAAAGTAGCACCAATTAAACAGGCACCAATAGTTGGGACAACATAATTTCCCCAAGCATTCCAAGCTTTCGTTCTTAAACTCATATTATACTAAAATTGGTTGTATTTTTAAAGATTTATGTGCTCTGTTTCTTTCCATAGACAAATTCACCACAGAAGTCACAGTTCTTCTCCATAGGACAAGGCTTGAAGCCTTGTTCATATGCCTTCAGGATGGCCTTGGCAGTGTCCACGATTTCCTGCCTTACCTTCTTTATATCGAAGGAAAGGCTAGAGTATTTTGCTCTTGCCATTCCACTGTCATCCACTTCGAACTCCAGTGGCTTCTCATGCTTAAGCATATCCAAAGTAAGGCGCTTGACTTTACCATACTTACTTGCTGCCAAAGCATAATATCCTAGCTGCCAATTCCTATGTTTAGGAGCAACGTTAGACTTTCCCGTCTTGTAATCAATAATCTCCAGTCCATCTGACTTGTAGTCAATTCTATCTGCATATCCTATAAACCTTATTCCCTCTATGTCTGTGCTCAGGAACAATTCAGTCTTTGATTTTTCATCATACTTATCCTTGTTCCTTTCGAAAAACACCCGAATAAGATGTAATGCCTCCTCCAATTCCACAGATTCCCAATCTTCCAGAGCTTGCAGGCCCTTAGCATAATCTATATATTCCTTCAGTGTACGCAGGTTCTCCTTGACACCATGCTCCAGCACTTCATGCACAAAACTTCCCATTCTAATTGCATCCCAGGAGTATGTCTTCCTGTCTGGCATGTTGTAAACATATTTGTATTCATACTCCTTCTGACATTCTGAAAACAAAAGCAACGCCGATGGAGAGAAGTTGGTTTTCTTTTCCACAATATTCTTGTCTGCTGGAACAATTGCCGGCAGAGGCTCTACAAACTTATTCTCTTCATCCAGAATGTATGCAAAATCTGGATTCTTCTTATATTCCACTTCATACAAAAATTGAGAAGTATCAAACTTCCTGCCAGCGTATTCCTTCGCATAGGTCAAAAACAAATTCTCCTTTGCCCTGGTAAAAGCAACATAGCACAATCTTCTTTCCTCATACAACTGATTCTGTCTTTCATATTCTTCCAAGAATACTTCCAATTCTTTTTTATCGAACTCTTTTATCTTTCCAGCAATTTCAGGAGAAAGCTCGACTGGCAGCAGGCTACTGAAAGATATCCTTTCAATAGGAAACCGTTTCTGAGCCATATTTGTAATTATGACTGTCTTATATTCTAGGCCTTTTGTTGAGTGCAAGGTCATTAATTGCACACCTGGCTCCCTGCTCTCTGAAACACTTATCTCAATTCCCAAATTCCCAAGAATCTCTAGATAATGTATAAATGATTCAAGTTCTGGATAGTAAAGTGCAGAATGCGATTTCACCAACTCCACGAGTCTATTCAAATTGCTTGTGAAATCCCGATTCTCTCCAGGCTCGTCTCCATCTACAAATCCCAAGCTCTGTGCCACGTCAGAAACAAACTCTTCCACTTTCTTTGTCACGAGGGGTTGTAAATATTTTATCCTCTCCAGAATAGCAAGATACAACTTCTTTCCGGGTTCGGAAAGCTTTTCCATCTCAAAGGCAAGCATCTTTTCGCTTATGCTTATTTCAGGCTTCTTATTTTCCTCTCCAGAATCGCTACGACCCTGCTTCTTCATAAGCCCACCGATAACAATAATATCATTATCTGAAAAACCAGATTGATAAATGATATCCCACCATGCCTGCTCTCCTCCCTTTTGCTTACGAACTATTCTATCGACTACCTCTAGGTAATCGATTATCAATTTTATTTTATTTTCTTTCAAAAGAGAATTTTTAGTTGCAGAAGTATAATGAATATCCTCAGCTTCCAGGGCTTTCTTGATTATTCTACCCTGCTGATGAGTTCTAAACATAACACATATTTCTTCAGCGGGAACTCCCGAGTTTAACTGCTCCCTTACCAATTCAACCACCTTCCTTGCTTCTTCCTTGGAATTATTTAACTCGAACACATTTATATTTCCGCCTTCTCTACCTTCAAAATTGCCAACCTGCAAAACTTCATCAGGATTAGCATAATTATTCGCAATAAGTGTGCCTGCAGCCCTTAGAACCTTATTCGGCGAACGTCTGGACTTGTCAAGAGAAAACACATCTTCCTTCTTAACATTAAAATTATGCTTAAATAAAGAAAAATTCTCCTTATACGCCCCTCTAAATCTATATATTGACTGATTCATATCTCCCACAACGGTAATATTCCTATGTGGAGCAAGCTCAATTAGCAACTCCAGTTGAATTTTATTAGTATCTTGAAACTCATCCACAACAATGTAATCATAATTCTTGGCTATATCCCCATGCTTCTTAAGAAGAATTAGTGCATTCTTATTCAAATCAGAGTAGTCCTGATAATTCTTGATATTCTTGAGCTTCTCGTAGGCTTTCCAGGAACTCGCGAATTTTCGCAATGCAACGAAACTCTTTAGAATCTTTATTTCCTCTAAAAGTACTTTCTTATTATCCTCACTCCCCTTCTTATATAATGTCTGGAACTCCAGCTGTAGATTTTCCAACCTGTTTTCAACATCTTCAATTCCTATTTCATTCTTTTTCCTTGCAAGATACTCTTCCACCTGTTCAATTGTTATTCCCAAGTCCTTTGCCGTACCAATTGAATGTATATATGAATGACAATTTGCTACGGGAATCTTGAAATTCCTATGCAGTACAACCTTTGCCTGATCCGGATCCAATATGTTAAAATCTCCCTTAATTCCAATACGTTCACCATACTTCCTCAACAAATCTGCAGAAAATGCATGGAACGTCCTAATGATTGGTTCCCTACTCGTTCCATCTATCTCTCGGCGAACACGCATCATCAAATTATTTGCTGCTTCATTGGAAAATGTAATGCATACCACTCGCTCGGGAGAATATATTTTGTTCTTTATCAAGTAGTTTATCTTTTCTACAATTGTATGTGTCTTTCCCGTC
>JBAXMY010000028.1:0-10240 GCA_037134055.1 archaeon | reverse complement strand
AGTGAATATGAAAACGGACTACCTGGACAGATTACTTTCTTGTCATATAAATCTGGTTCAACACTAGGTGCACTTCTTAATCAAACGGGAATACAAGCTTCTCGAGCATTAAAGAGGGGAGTCAGCCTTGAGGATGTTTGCGCTGGATGGCTTGGACATAAGTTTGAACCATATGGATTGATTAGCGGACATCCATATGTTAAAAATGCTCAATCACCTCTTGATTTAACTGCTAAAATATTATTGATGGAATACCTTGGTAAGACTGAGTATGCAAATGATCCCGCTAAGGTAAAACTTAAGGATCTTAGAGGATTCCAAAATGGAGCATTCAAAACATTGAAGAAAAAATCTGTTGATGAATGGGATGTTGAACAGGTGTTGAAAGATGCAGATTTGGGAGGTTTTGTTAACGGTGGTGAAGTATTGCCTCAAAATGGGAATGGTGAGAATGGTAAAAAAATGATTAATGCGAGAGGGGTTGTATGTGGTACTTGTGGAAATGCCATGAAACAAACTTCCCCAAATTGTTTCTTTTGTGCTTCCTGCGGAGATAAACGCGGTGGTTGTGGAATTTAGTTCTTTAAATTCTAAAAGAGGGGTGACAAGATGAATTCGTTAACACAAATAGTAAAGAGAAATGGGAAAAGAGTACCATTTGATCCAATTAAGATTTCTGCAGCTATTTATAGAGCTGCCGAGGTTGTTGCCGGACGAGAGGGCAAGACGCCCGACAGAGGCAAGGCAGATTTGGTTTCTGCAGCCGTCGTGGCGACGCTGGAAGAGAAGTTTGCTGGACTAACTCCGACGGTTGAACAGGTTCAAGATTTGGTTGAAAGACAGTTGATAAAACAAGGATTTGCAGATACTGCAAAGACATACATATTGTACAGAGAGAAGCATAAACAAGGTAGAGATCTTGATGCTTCTGGGAAGGCAGTATTTGATTTTTCTAGAAGAATAATTAATGGTTATGTTGATGGAGGGGACTGGAGAAGTAAGGAAAATGCCAACTCTGGCTCGGTAACCTTCCAGGGAGCAAATGCTAGACTTGCTGGAGATTTGTGGAATACTTTTGCATTGAATGAAATGTATGGAAAGGAGAATTCTGAAATACCAGATGCACATGCTGCTGGACAGATACATATTCATGATTTAGATTTTCCAATTATTGCATATTGTTGCGGGCATTCTCTTGAACAAATATTATTGAGAGGGTTTGGAGAAGTTAGTGAAAGAGTGCAAAGTTCTCCGGCAAAACATTTGCGTTCTGCCGTAAGCCAGATGGTTAATTTTATAGGTACCATGCAGGGAGAGTTTGCTGGAGCTCAAGCATTCTCCTCAGTGGATACTCGTCTTGCCCCATTTGTAAGATCTGATGGTTTGTCTGAGAAAGATCTTGAACAGTGCATGCAGGAACTAATTTACGGATTGAACGTGCCATCAAGATGGGGATGGCAGGCACCATTTTCTAATCTGACATTTGATTTGACAGTTCCAGAAGATTTGAAGAACAAGGAAGTTATCGTCGGTGGGAAAACATTGCCTGGACTGAAGTATGGAGACTTGCAGGGAGAAATGGATCGACTAAATAAGGCATATCTAAAGGTGAAAATGGGAGGAGATAAATCTGGCAGAATATTTACTTTTCCAATTGATACCTATAATCTAACAAAAGATTTTAATTGGGACGGTGAAGTGCAGGATCGTTTGTTCGAAGTAACTGGAAAATATGGGATTCCATATTTCCAAAATTACATTGGTAGCAATTTAGATCCTGGAGCGGTGAGAGCAATGTGTTGTCGTCTTAATTTGGATCAGAGAGAACTTATGAATAGACCTGGGAGTATATGGGGTCCTGGAGATTCTACTGGAAGCATTGGTGTCGTTACAATAAATATGAATCGTGTGGGTTACGAAGCACACTCGGAGGATGAATTTTTCAAATTGCTTGGGCATAGAATGGACCTGGCTGCCGAATCTTTGAAAATAAAAAGAAAAACGATAAATAAGTTACTTGGACAGGGATTTGTCCCATATACTAAGTCGTATTTAGGTCATTTTAAGAATCATTTCTCGACCATAGGAATCAATGGAATGCATGAATCGCTTATGAACTTCATGGGTAAGGGAATTGAAACTCCAGAAGGGCAATCATTTGCAATTAAAACTCTAGAATTCATGCGTGGAAAACTGAGAAAATATCAGGAAGAAAGTGGAGACAAATATAAGACATTATTCAATCTGGAAGCGACGCCAGCCGAGGGGACGTCCTACAGATTTGCAAAGCTGGACAAGGAGAAGTATCCTAATATACACACATCGCAGAATGGAGGCATTCCATATCTGACGAACTCGACGCAACTCCCAGTTGGATTGGATATTGATTTGTTTAGTGCTCTAAAACATCAAGAGCCTTTGCAAACTTTGTATAATGGCGGAACAATATTTCACACATTCCTTGGCGAGAGATTGTCCGGTCCTCAGGCGAAGAGACTTGTGAAAAAAATAGCAGAAAATACTAGATTACCATATTTCAGTCTGACTCCAGTGTTTAGTGTTTGCGGAAAGGACGGATATATGTCTGGAAATGTTATGGAATGCCCGAGTTGTGGCGTTGAACCGGAGAGATATGATCGTGTTGTAGGATACATAAGACCAGTTAGAACATGGAATCCTGGTAAGCAGGCAGAGTTTAAAGATAGACTGAGATTCCCCTCTGAATAAATAAGATGAATGTCACAGGTTTTCTAAAGCAAACATATATTGATTTTCCGAATAAGATTGCCAGTGCAGTTTTTGTTGGAGATTGTAATTATGCGTGCCCTTCCTGCCATGCTAAACCTCTCTTGACTGCAAAGAGGATTGAAGAGAATGAGATATTTGCATATTTAGACAGGGCGAAGGGTTTTATCGACGGTGTTGTCATATGTGGTGGCGAACCCACAACACAGAAAGATTTGCCAGAGTTCGCAAGAAAGATTAAGGAAATGGGTTTGGCAGTCAAATTAGACACAAATGGTTCAAATCCTGAAATGCTTAGACAGTTGAAGGAAGATAAAAATATTGATTATCTTGCCATGGATGTAAAAGGACCGTGGGATCTTTATCCTATGCTTGTTGGCAAATCGGAAAAAGAAAATGTAGAAAGAAGCATGCGAATTGCGATGGATTTTCCAGAATATGAATTTAGGACCACCATAGTGCCGGTTTACAAGAATGGAAAGGCGGAATGGCTTTCACAGGAAGATATGAACAGAATGAAAAAATGGATTCTTGATACGACTGGAAAAACGCACAGACACTATCTGCAGAAATTTGTTGCACGGCACGAGGATGAAATGATGAGTAGTATGTTAGCAAAAGAAAATCTGCCAAAGGATATGTGGGAAACTCCAACTGTAATCTTACATTCTTTACAATCTGGCTTTCTACTAAGAGAATAGAAACATTTATATATATCGGTTAACCGATATATGCATGACAAAGAACACTATCGAATTAACGGCTGAGAATTTTGATGAAAAAACTGCCAAAGGCAGGTGGGTTGTTGATTTTTGGGCTGAATGGTGTGGACCTTGTAGGATGATGGCTCCAGAGTTTGAGGCTGCGGCAGCTGAAGAGAAGGGAATTAATTTTGGAAAGGTTGACGTCGATTCTCAACAGGCACTTGCTGAAAAATATAGTATAGTCAGCATTCCAACAATGATATTCTTTAAGGATGGAAAGCAGGTAAATCAGCTTAGTGGTGCCATGCCTAAAGGAAGTATTATTGAAGCTGCAAAGAAGAGCTTCTGATTAAATAGCGAACAATTCTATCTTCCCAGATATATATTTTAAAAAGTAATCTTGTATTTAAATCTGCGACATTTATCTCTTAAATGTCAAAGTTGGTGAGAGAATATTCGGAAGTTCTTGGGAGGATAAAACGTGCAGCCGATAGATATTCTGATATTATTGGAAATCCCAAACCGGTTATAAGTCTCATGCGAGTGTGCGTAGACGAACAGGATAGTGATTGGAATGCCTATGGAGTACAATGGAATGAAGAAACTGGAAAGGCCGAGCTTTGTATGTCTCATGATCTTAGTGCTGAGATAACCTCTGAACGAAGAGGTGTTCCCGTTCCTGCAGGCAAAATAGCAGAATATTTAGAAGGACATTGTAGACGAGGATGCAAGATTAGTCCTAATGATTTGGTAGAAAATTTCTTGGAAGCTATTGAAATGCCCATAGAAGAATATGAAACAAAAAGATTAGGTTTGGAAAAAAAGGTTAAATCTAGACTTAATGAGATCAAGAGGTCAATTGCTTAAATTTTTAAATGCTCTATTCGTCCCTGAACTATGGCCTCGTAGCTCAGCCCGGTTAGAGTACTGGACTTTTAATCCAGGTGTCGGGGGTTCAAATCCCCTCGAGGCCATTCATTTTTTGAATAATGTTAAAATTGCCAGAAAACCCCTAAAATGGCTGAAAATGGCTAAAAAATGGATTTTCAGAAAGGTTTAAAAAGCCATTTTTGTAAACAATTATAATCCAGCCTTATAAATGAAACTACTGGGGAAAGGTATACTAATTTCAGATGCACACATTACAGCCAAAACATTCAAAATTGAAAACCGACGAGGTGAAGTCATTGTTGGAAAAGTATAATATTTCTTTGTCACAATTGCCAAAAATCAAAGTAACTGACCCTGCAGTTCCTGAAGGAAGTGTTGCCGGTGAAGTTCTGAAGATCGAAAGAAAAGATGGCGATAAAATAAATCTGTATTATAGGGTGGTTGCATAATGGTATCTGAAAGAGATTTGCTGGTTAGAGAATATTTGAAGCAACACTCTCTTGTTGAATCTAACATTCTTTCATTTAATGACTTTATCAACAACAAGATGCAGTACATTATCAACGAATTGAATGCAAGTTTTGATAATGAGGAAGTTGAAATTAAGCTTGGAAAGGTTAGAATTGGTAAACCTAATATCACTGAAGCTGATGGAAGTTTGACTACCGTTTCTCCTGGAATTGCAAGACTTAGAAATTTGACCTATTCTGCTCCAGTTTATGTTGAATTGACTGTAAAGTTTGCAGGACAGACGGATAGTTCAGAAGTTGAAATTGGAAGAATACCTATCATGGTAAGAAGCTCGGCCTGTTCAACCTACGGAATGACTAGAGATCAGTTGAGAGAAAATTACATGGACTCTCTTGACCCTGGCGGATATTTCATAGTAAATGGAAATGAAAGATTGATGGTCATGAATGAAGATCTTGCAGCTAACCAGCCATTCATAGAAGAAGGAAGACTTGGACTTACTCTACGTGTATTCTCACAGCGTGGTTCCTATAGAATTCCAACTACCCTTTCCGAGACGAATGAAGGTATTTTGGAGTTATCATTCAGCAGATTGAAGAATATTCCTACAATTGTCGTTCTTAAGGCATTGGGCATGATAAAGGAAGAGGAAATTGCGAAGACCATAGGACATGAAAATGATTGTTTAATTGTAAACTTGTATGAATATGCAAAATTGCAAAGCAGTGAAGATGCAATGATTCACATTGCTGAAAAATCTGGAATTCAGGGTACAAAGAAAGAAATTCTTGACAGAGTTAAGCAGAGAATGGATTCATTCCTATTGCCACACATTGGAACTGATAAACCAGCAAGAGGAGAAAAGGCATTGACTCTTTGTAGATTACTTAATATTTATCTTAGATCAAAAGAAAATAGCAAATTAAGAACGGATAAGGATCACTATGCAAATAAGAGAGTAAAGTTATCTGGAGATTTGATGACTGACTTGTTTAGAGTAAATCTTGGAATATTTGTTAGAGACATACAATACTCTCTGCAGAAGATTGCAAAGAGAAAGAAGTTCTATTCCATAAAAACAATTGCCAAATCGACTTTGTTCACACAGAGAGTTGAAAGTGCAATTGCAACGGGTAGTTGGATTGGTGAAAGATCTGGTGTAACGCAGAACATGGATAAGACAAATTACTTGGCAATTCTATCTGGATTGCAGAGAGTTTCCAGCATGCTTCCTGGAGAGCAGGAAAACTTCATGGCAAGAACATTACATCCAACTCACTATGGAAGATTCTGCACTACCGAGACGCCGGAAGGAACTGAAATTGGATTGAGAAAGAACCTTGCCATTCTTAGTAAAATTTCAACGGCAATTGTATTTGATGAACATGATGTAATAAAGAGATTTGGAGAGCTTGGATTGAATAGAACTTCTGGAAGAGACGTGTTCTTCAACGGAAGATTCATAGGATATGTACAAAATCCAGTTGATTTTGCAAAGAAGGTAAGAGGTTTGAGAAGATCTGGTGTTCTACCAAAGGAACTTAGTGTAAGAAATGATGATATGCTTGAAACAATAATGATGTCAACTGAAGTTGGAAGAGTTCTTAGACCATTGATAGTTGTTGAAGATGGAAAGAGTAAGTACACCAAAGAACATATGTTATTGATTGAAGAAGATAGAATGGTTTGGTCTGATTTGGTTAAGGAAGGAATTATAGAATATATAGATGCAGCTGAAGAAGAAAATGCACTAGTTTCTCTTGAAGAGAATGAATTGACTTCTGAGAATACACATCTTGAAGTGCACCCAATAGATTTGTTCGGACTTATCACTTCACTGGTGCCATTTGCTAACCATGACCAGTCATCCAGATTGAACAGGGGAAGTAAGACCTTGAAGCAAAGTCTTGGAATATACGCTTCGAACTATCTTGTAAGACTTGATACTGACGTATCCATTCTTCACTATCCTCAGAGACCAATTGTTCGAAGTTTCGTATATGATGCTCTTGAAGTATATCCATCTGGACAAAATATTGTTGTTGCAATCATGCCATTTGAAGGATATAATATGGAAGACGCAGTTGTTCTTAACAGAGCAAGCATTGACAGAGGAATGGGAAGAAGTACATATTTCAGACCATATGGAGCAACCGAATTGCAGTATGCCGGTGGACTTTCTGATCAGATAATTATTCCAGATAAGGACACTTCTGGATACAGAACTGAAGAATCATATAGATTCTTAGAGGATGACGGAATTGCCTATCCTGAAGCCTCCATGACCTCGGGAGAGGTGCTCATAGGAAAAGTAACTCCTCCTAAATTCTTATCTGAAGCAAAGGATTTGAGTATTCAAAGTAAGAAAGAAGCAAGCGTTGCAATAAGACAGGAAGAAAAAGGCACGGTGGATGCAGTATTCCTTACCGTTGACAATGAGGGTAACAGAATTGCACAGGTTAGAACAAGAGACTTGAGATTACCAGAGCCTGGAGATAAATTCTCTGCACCTCACGGACAGAAGGGAGTCGTTGGTATGATTGCAGATCCAAGAGATATTCCATTCACCTCCAAGGGTATTCAACCTGATTTAATGTTCAATCCTCATGGTATTCCTAGCAGAATGTCGGTCGGTTACTTAATCGAATTACTTGCTGGAAAGTCTGGAGCAGTAAGTGGAAAGATTGTTGATGGAACTTCATTCACTGGACAGGGAGTTGAAGAACTTGAAGATGCATTGAAGGCCGGAGGATTTAGCTTCGATGGAAAAGAGACAATGTATCATGGAGTAACTGGAAAGAGAATGGATGCTAGAATTTATATTGGAAACATGTATTACTTGAAGTTGAAGTACATGGTAAAGAACAGAATACATGCAAGAGCATCTGGTAAGGTTGCATTGCTTACAAGACAGCCAATTGAAGGAAGAGCAAGGGGCGGTGCGTTGAGATTGGGAGAAATGGAGCAGCAGGCTTTGGCAGGACATGGAGCATCATTGCTATTGAAAGAAAGATATGATTCGGATAAGACTGTAATTTATATTTGCAAGCAGTGTGGACATATGACCTATGAAGATACAATTAGAAATAAGGTTTCATGTATTCTATGTGGAAGTGCCGAATCTGATCCACTTGAAATTTCATATGCATTTAAACTACTTGTCGATGAGTTGCTTGGACTTGGAATCCAAACTTCATTTGACTTGAAAAACAAATTTGAACAATGATGAGAGAAGAACACTTTAGGAAACAGGTAAGAGCACTTAGATTTAGCTTGCTTAGCCCGGAAATGATTAAGAAGCTTAGCACGGCAAAGATAGTTACACCAGAATTGTATGACATTGATGGATTCCCAGTTGATGGTGGATTGATGGATTTGAGATTGGGAGCAATTGATCCGGGAGTTAGATGTAGAACTTGTGGTAAGAGAGTTAAGGAATGCCCTGGACACCCTGGAAGCATTGAACTTGCAAGACCAATATTCCATATTAAATATATTCCACTTATGGAATTATGTTTGAGAAGCTTCTGCCCTAAGTGTGGTAAATTAACATTGTCCGATGAGAAGCAGGCAATATATACTCCTGCCGAAAGAGCTAAGAAGAGTAGAGATGCAAAGAGATGTCCACACTGTAATGAATCTTTGGAAAGAATAAAGTTGGAGAAGCCAACTAATTTCATGATTGGAAAGAGAAGATTGTCTCCAATCGAAGTTAGAGAAAGATTAGTTTTGATAACTGATGAAGAAATTAAAAAGATAGGAGTCAATGGAAAGACATGTAGACCTGAGTGGGCAGTTATTTCATTACTTTTGGTACCATCAGTTACAGTTCGACCTTCCATTACATTGGAAACAGGAGAGAGAAGTGAAGACGACTTGACTCACAAACTTTCCGACATTATCAGAAGTAATCAGAGATTGTGGGAAAACCTGAACGCAGGAGCACCAGAAGTTATCATTGAAGATTTGTGGGACTTGCTACAATATCACGTTACAACATTCTTTGACAACAACGTAACAAGAATTCCTCCAGCAAGACATAGATCTGGACAGCCATTGAAGACGATTACTGAAAGAATTAAGGGTAAGGAAGGAAGAATAAGACAGAACTTGGCAGGTAAGAGAGTTAATTATTCTGGAAGAACGGTCGTTTCACCAGATCCATACATCAAGATAAATGAAGTTGGAGTTCCATTTGAAATTGCAAGCGTAATTACCGTTTCTGAAACTGTAACAACTGCAAACTTGGAGACAATGAAAGAACTTATTAGAAAAGGTAATACCTATCCGGGAGCCAATTATGTTATCAGAACCGATGGAAAGAAGAAGAAGATTACTGAAGATTTGAAGGAAGAATTGTGCAATGAAATACAGCCAGGATATAAGATTGAAAGACATTTGAGAGATGGAGATATAGTACTATTCAACAGACACCCTTCTCTACACAAGCAAAGTTTAATGTCTCACTATGTAAGAGTATTGCCACACAGAACTTTCAGACTACACCCGGCAGCAGCTGCACCATATAACGCAGACTATGACGGAGATGAAATGAACATTCACAGTCCTCAGACTGAAGAAGCAAGAGCTGAAGCTAAAGTTCTATTGAATGTAAGTAACAATATAATTTCTTCAAAGAATAATATTAACTTGGTTGGAACAATTGCAGACTCGGTTACCGGTGCGTTCTTGCTTGGAAAGAAGAGAATAAAGAAAGCAGATGCGGATCAATTATTGTATGCTGCTGGAGTAATAAGTACTCTTAAGGCCAAGGAATCTGATGGAAGAGATGTGTTTGCAGAAATACTTCCAAAGGGAAGCAGCATAAAAATGCCAGAGCAAATCATGGGTAATAATTCGTTCGGAGTTGAAGAGGGAGTTATGATTAAAGTTATTGACAGAGAATTTGGAAGGGAAGCAGCAGTTGAGAGTTTGAATAGAGCATTCTTGCTTGGAGCAGTCTTCTTGTCTAGAGAAGGATACTCTCTATCTGTAAGAGACGTTGACGTTGCTGATAAGGTTAAGAAATTGACTCATGAGATTATTGCCGAAGCAGAAAGAAAGACATCTGCCATAATTGCAAGCTTCGATTCTGGAGAATTGGAAGCAATGCCTGGTAAAAATAGGGAAGAGACAAGAGAAACTAGAATATCTCAGGTACTAAATGAAGTTAGAACTGAAATTGGTAATGTGGTAAAAGCAAATGTGCCAAACGACGCGAATGTATTGAAGATGATTACACCTGGAGCGGCAGGAAGCATGTTGAATATCACACAAATTGCATGTTGTGTCGGCCAGCAAACACTTTGGAACAAGAGAATTAGTTTCGGATATAACGACAGAACTCTTTCATTCTTCAGGAAGGGAGATCTTGGACCTGAGGCAAGAGGATTCGTTAAATCATCCTACTTTACAGGATTGAAACCATA
>JBAXMY010000027.1:0-11251 GCA_037134055.1 archaeon | reverse complement strand
CATGGGGACAAACACTTCTCAGCTAATTCAAGAACTTCAATCTCTAGAACAGCAGATGTCCGAGCTTCTAATGCAACGTCAAACCCTAGAAGTTGAGTTGAATGAAACAAATACTGCCCTTGGCGAAATAAAGAACTCAAAGGAAGTCTATAAAATTTCAGGAAGTGTCATGATTAAGTCTGATGCACAAACTTTAAATGCAGAATTGGAAGAAAAAAAGAAAATTATCTCTCTAAGGATAAGTTCCATCGCTAAACAAGAAAAACCTGTCGAGGACAGAATCGTAAATCTTCAAAAACAGATTAACGACGAAGTGACAAAAAATAAAAAATAATCAAATTTGCACCCAACGCAATATTTATATACTCAATCATTTAATAAAACATATCATGGCATTCAATTTAAAAAAGTTGTTCGGAAAAAGAAGCGGAGAAGATTACGTCGAGATAGATGTTAACGCTGGCGAACCAAAGGACGCAAAGGTATGTGTTAGACCATTTGTTCTTAGAGAATATGATGACATAAATGATGTACTTAACTTCCTTAGAGATGGATATACCATTGCAGTCATTGACATCAAGCCAATGAAAACAAAGGATGTTATAGAAATGAAGCGTGCAATTTCGAAGCTAAAGAAGACAATTGATGCAATAGAAGGTTCAATTGCTGGTTTCGGTGAGAATATGATAATTGCAACTCCAAAGTTTGCAACAATATTCAAAGCACCTACGCCAAGGGCAAAGGAAAAAGTTGATTATATCAACGATTATTAAAATTCTTTTAATCACCACAATCTTTATTAGTTAATAATTATAACTTTAATTATGCTCAAACACATACATTACGATATGTTCTATGGAATCACAACCAGCCAGGGAGATGCAGATTCTAAATTAAGCATTGCCACTAGAAAACTTGTTGAAGAACTCGGATTTAGTGAAGGCCCCTCGTTTAGAGACCCACATAATTATCCCTCAGATGGATGTTGCTGTGCGCCGGTAGAAGTAGATCCTTCCCTCAGAGGGTTTATTAGACCCTACAAAGCAAAGGAACCGGATCTTGCACAAATTTATGATTTTAGATATACGGAAGGAGATCATTTTGTTCAACATCTTTCAGTTGCAGTTGCAACCGAATTTACAGAATCAGTTAAAAAAGTATTTGCGAATTCAGGATTAGTTAACTCTCTAGATAATATGCTAAAGGGCGTATCAAAAGAAGTAGGCAAATCTCCGAGAGGTTATGACTCTTGGCTCCTAGGTTTCTTTCCAATCGAAAGTGGTCTTTCCTTTGAAAATAAAAATTATTTTAGAGAAATTTATCTTCGTTCTAGAGGGTTAATGGCAAATAACTGGCTGATTCCCTAAACCTAAGAAAAAATTAACTATGTGCAATTGAGAAAACCGTCTTAATAACTACTATTATTGTTGCTGGTACGAAAAGAACCAGCAATGCTCCAAGTACTCCAGACAAAACTTCTCCTATATTAATACCACTAAGGGCTGCACTAAGAATAAGTCCAGAGATTCCAGCATAACTTACCACCACAAGAGAAACGGAAGCAAGCAAGAATGTCTTAACATCCTTTTCAGCAACAAAAAATCCTAAAATAAGACCAAGAGTTGCAAGAACTCCCAGCACATATGAGTTTATTCTATTTCCTGCCACAATTCCTACGACACAGGCAAGTACAATTCCCACAACAAACAGCCAAGCACCAACTATATTCTCTCTAGACTTAATAACCATACATTACTATAGGACAAGTTTTATTTAAACCTTTCACATCGGCAAATAGAAAGGTTTATAAATTAGTGTAATTAGCAAGTTACAACACAAAATGAAGTTCAAATTAGTGCTTTTTGCCATTGTATTTGCTCTATTTATTGCAACAGTTAGCGCAGCAAATGCAACAATTGTTTCTACTTCAGTGCCAGCCAGTGCAGTTCACAATCAGGGCTCATTCCCAGTCAGCTTTAACGTCAGTTATACTGGTGTTCTAACACAAACAAACGTAACTCTTTCATATGCAACAACCTCGGGCACAGTTTCAAGTTCTTCATTCACTTCATCTTCATTCGCATTAAATCAAAATGCCTCTTCAGTTCAAACATTAACAGTTAATTATCCAAGCTATCAACCAGGCCCAATTGCAGGTACAATAAGTGCAAATGTAACTGGTGAGCCAAGCCTGTTCACTCTAGCATTCAGCGTTCCTATTAATAGCACCCCGGGAATGGTTCTAACATCCTCTGGAACACTAACACCTTCTCAAAACGCAACAATAAATGTCTCCAACACTGGAAATACAAATCTTACAAATATTGTCCTCTCAGGTTCAGCATCCTTCTCTCCAAGCACAATTTCTTCAATTGCTGCAGGCTCATCTGCCACAGTAACAGTCTATTCTCCAACATCACTAAGTTCAACATTCGGAACCAGCTCAATGACCGTTTCCGCATCCAGTTCATCTGGCTTAACAAACTCTACTTCGGTAAGCACTCTAACATCATTCTGTAGCTCTGGAAATGTTGGAAGAAACCTATCTATCTCAAGTATAGACATAAGAAATTCTGGAAAAGATGATACAACCTGGAGAAGTCTGGACACAATAACTGTAAAGGTAGATGTTGATAATAACGGCGCAGCAAAAATCTCAAGTGTTATAGTAGAACTTGCTCTTCTTGATTCATCCGGAAGAAATAAAATTGGAGACATGGCATTCGTCAACTCAGATGAACATAAAATTAATCTTGGTTCAATCGGAGATGGAAATAGCGAGACTGCAACTTTCGAATTCAAAGTCCCAGCAGATTTCAATGACGGTTCATACAGGCTTGCTGCAAAGGTATACAGTAATAGTATTGGCCAGAGTAAGGAATGCTCAGATTCTTCATCGGATAATTACCAAAGCATCGATGTGGAAAGAGAATCTGATAAGGGTAAGTTCATCACATTTGACAATTTAGTTTTGGACCCAAGTCCAGCAGCATGCGGAGATAACGTTGTATTCAATTTCAAAGTGTATAACATTGGAGACGAAGATCAAGACAGAGTAAGTGTAAGAGTAATAAACAAAGAACTTGGTGTAGATTCTTCATATGAATTAACTTCAGGTTTGAACATTGGAGATGTAGCGTCAGTAAGTACAAGTTTTGCCATACCTCAAACTGCAAAGAATAAGACATACACTCTTGCTTTAACTGCAGACTATGATTACAAAGATGGAACATACAGGCAAGGCTTAGACACTGAAAAGGACGTTCTTCTAAAGGTAATTGGTTGCACACCATCAAGTTCAATTTCAACAGATGGCACAGATACAACAGTTGGCTCGGGAAATGATGTCACAGCTACAATCACAATAAGAAACACTGGTTCAAGCGAAGCAACCTATGCAATCGATGCAAAAGACTATGCATCTTGGGGATCTCTAGTATCCATATCAAACAGAGTCGTCACATTGCAGGCAGGAGAAAGCAAACAAATAACGTTCACCTTCAATGCTAATTCAGGTGTTACCGGCAGACAAACATTCACAGTACAAACGCAATCAAATGGCGTATTGGAAAGCAAGCAAGTTGCTGCCACAGTAAGCGGTTCATTCCTAGACATGTTCAAGGGCAATTCGCTGCTTTGGATTGTGGGCATCGTCAATGTAATTCTAATAATCCTTATAATTGTAGTAATAGTAAGAATTGCAAGCAGATAATTTTTTAATCTACTAGATAGACAAAGCTTATTAATTCAATTTTTCTATATTATTTATGAATAATAAAGAGGCAGCACTTTTAGCAGCAAGGTATTTCTTTCTAGTACTTATCTCATTTCAAGGTTTAACTGTGCTATACTGGATTCTAACTCCGGTAACCTCCTACCTTTCATACATCTCATTAAACCTCCTATTTGGCGCAAAAATCCTCGCTGGAGGCACAATATTTCTAAAAGGGCTTTACATAGACCTAATTCCTGCCTGCATTGCAGGTTCAGCATTCTATCTGCTATTAATTCTCAATCTGACCTCTCCAATGCCTGGTAAAAAGAGAATAAAGAGTATTGCGTTCCTGGTTCTATCATTCCTGATATTAAATGTAATAAGAATATTCATATTTTCAGTTTTAGCAACATCTGGCACATCATATTTTGACTATGCTCATAAATTTGTTTGGTATGTTGGTAGCACGGTTCTCGTTGTTATTCTCTGGTTCATTAACGTATATATGTTCAACATTCATGCCATTCCAATTTACACAGATTTCAATAACATCCTTCGTTCAGGATTTTCATTCAAACCAGTCGATAAGAAACAAATATTGAGAGATAAAATAAAAAAGATTGAACATTCCATAGAATCAGAAGAAAAAAGAAAGTATGCAGAAATGAAGAGAGATTATAACAGATGAGAATTAGATAATTCTTTTCTTCGTATCTACCAGCGTTTGTACAATAAATTTCTCCGTTGCTGGAAGGATTTCACAATTGTTTGCAGTTATGGTATAACAATTTCCACTAACATCTACTCGTGTTTCATTTCCCGTCTTTAGAAGGATAACATTATACTGCGGATATTTTTCACATGAAACGTAGGTGTAATTACTTGAATTTACCTCAGCCATGTTTGTGGTGCCCACGGCTTTTTGTATTTGGTTAGATATAACAAACTCAGATATGCTACTTGCCGCAAGAACTCCATCTGAACACTTCATAAGCCCAGTATTATCAAATCCCAACAAGGCAGGAGTTTCCTTGTTGAACAGTAATGCGATAGAATCTCCGTAGACTGGAACCTTGTTAGTTTTAGGATTATTTCTCAAATAGAGATTATACTGGTACAATTGCCCAGAAACATCTTTGAAATAGTAGGAGTAAGTCCACAAATTAATTTTACCCATTTTCTCTTCAGTGAATGTAAGACCTTGATAACTTAGCTTACCAATGCCATTAAATGCATAATATGATATCAAAAAGACGATTGCCAATCCTCCAAGAAACATGAGAAAATAACTTATCGATTTGTTTGACGCGTCTTCTTTCTTATTTTTTACAGTTTTTGTAGGTTTAACTTTCTTCTCAGCCATACACCCTAAGGGATTTTAGGTATTTTAAACCTTATGAAATAAGAATCGCTTTTGCGAGATTTTTCCAAAAGCTCTTTTAAACCTTATGAAATAAGAATCGCTTTTGCGAGTTCTTTTCATCATCCAACAATATCCCCATCTTTAGCATTAACATACAACTTTATAATAAAGTTACCAAGATAATCCTACGATATTCACTATCTTCAATATCCAAGAACCCTATACAAGAATGAATCCACTGCCCTCAAATCGCCTTTGATAAATATACAATTCTCTTTTTGATTAACACTATTTACCGTCGCTTCCTGCCAGATAATTAAATTATCTGTGCAATTCTTTTCTGGTAAATCAACGGTACTACAATTTTCATAGCATGCTTCCTGAACCCTAGAAGCAATTCTCGACAGGACAGAACTTACTTCATAGGTTATTGCAGGACTTCCAGAAACAATGTACAATGGCTTGCCATAGTAATCCATTGCCGTCGCATACATATTTATTTCCGTCGCATTATCCGGTCCATTTGAAAGGACGAACTCCTGACCTTGGAATGTTGCAATCCAATTATTTCCATTATTCCTTATTCCTTCAGTGCTAGCACCTCCGCTGCTTCCTCCTTCAAATGACATGAAGGCATATCCTGCAGTACTTATGAGCAGAATAAGTCCAAGGATTACTCCTATGACCTGTGCATTTCTCTTTCTCTTTCTTTCAGCCTCCTCCGGGCTTGTAATTCGTCTAATATTCATGAATCAATAAGAAATCCATGATTTAAAAATATATAGAATATGAATCTTCTAATAAATAATCTCATTTCTGAGATAATAATACAAGAATAAAAAAAGAAAAAGGAAAAAAAAGAAAAAAAATGTTTCCTTTACTTTTTGCTTCTTATGCGCTTTCGGCTGTCATCAATGTAGCACTTGTAGCGCTTGTTCCGACATAAGCCTTACCGACTGTTGAGTCTACTGCTTGTGTGGTCAAGAACTTGGCCGCATTGCTTGTATCGCCTGCATTGTATCCTGCTACTAATGTTGCAACAGTTCCGCTTGATTGAGAGTATGTCTTAATCAAGAACGATCCTGCTCCTACCTTAGTTTTTGCTTCGAAGTCTGCTCCGCAAAGAGCTCCTCCTAACAAACTAGCAGCAACTGAGTTGACACAGCTTCCTCCGACAACAATAAGATTCTTACCAGCAACTGATGAGACTTCTGAGTCCTTTATGGCCACAGAGCCTAGTACTTTGACTGAACCAGTAGAGCCTGAGGCTCCAGCGGCTGCAATCGATGCACTATTTTCACCAATATAAATCATTGCGTATGGTTGCTCATCAGGATAACTGATTGTAGCACTCTTACGCTTTGTATCTGTCTGGTCTAGAGTAACAATTGTACCGAACAAGTCTGCTTCCTTAGTAATCTTGCTATCTGAAGCAAGTGAGTCTCTGAGATTGATAAGACCTGAAGTTACTTTTGGTAACCATGATCTAGCAACGTCATTAACCTGTATTGGACTAGTACTTGTGCCGTCTCCGGCACTTATCGTGGCGACAAGAGCATTATAGTTGCTATTGTCATCCTTCTCTTCCAATATTACTACTGCAGGTAGAACAATGTTTGTTCCAGCGGCAGGATCTATCAAATAGATCTTTGTTTGGTTAGCAGTGTTAGTGGCATTGAAGTTCAATGTTATGCCATCACCTATTGCAACTGCGGCTGAGCTATTAACTCCTCCTGTTGCGTTAAATGCGACACCATTTATTGTCCACGAATCACCACTTCCTCTGGAAACAGCGATATCTTTGTATCCCTTGTTTCCATTTGGAACTTTTATATTAGATCCTGACACTGAAGTCAAGGCTAATGTAGTTGGTTCTGTGAACTGAATCTTCGCGCCCTTTGAAGTACTTATAGTTGGGAAAATGATTACATCACTTCCTGAACTATCTGGGTAATTCAAAGTTACGCTTCTTGCGTCTTCTGATACAGTTGAAGCACCAGCGTATGTTACGCCGTAAACCTTTCCGCCAATGGTCACAGTTCCTGAGCCTTTCGCTGTTAGCGTGGTGTCATAAGTATCTCCTGAAAATACATCAGTAAATCTTACTTTATCAGAACTGTAATCTATGCCAGTTTGGTTTGTTATTTGAGATACCTTTAACATGTATCCCTCAGCCTCGTTTCCTACAGCAATATATTCATTTCTGTAAGTTGCTTGGCCTTCCACAACAGTCATGTTCCTACCGTCGTTGTCGACTTGTAGTTCAGTGACGCTATTATTCTTAGCAAACTGTATGGTTTTTGTGTTTCCTCTGTAATCTGTGAAGGTTATGCCTTCCCTATCGTCTGCAATGCTGTTTATCACAATATTCTCTCTAGCAGTACTATTCGCATCAACGCTCATAGCTGGGAAGTCAATCTTGAATGATCCAAAGACTGGATCAACAAAATTTTGTCCTGGCATAATCGCGTCTTTGTCTGAATTAGCTGCAGAAACTGCAACATCAATCTTGGTTAATGCACCAAGATTACCACCGAATGTAACGGTAGTACCGTCAACTATCGTATTGTAATCTCCAAGTGCGACGCTTTGTCCACTTGTAAGAGTCACTTTCTGTGCTCCTGCGATGACAGATGCGGTTAACTTGAAGTTGTTCGAATCTGCATTTATTACTGCAATAGATATACCACTAATCTTCTTTGAAGCGCCTTCACTTATTTCCTTAGATTCTGATGATCCGGTCTTTTCATTTGTAACCTTTACGGTTGCAGATGTTAGGCCAGCAGAAACTAATTCAACAGTGTAATCAGTACTATCAATAGTCACTTTAGATGTAGGAGCATCACTGCTCAAATCAATCTTCTGTGCACTCTTGAACAATACTAAATCTGTAGCACCCGTAGAGGATGCAATGGTAAACTTCTGACCAAATAGAGTCAAATCTTGACCCTTTGAGTCGGTAGAGTTTAGTGCAACTGCTTTATTAAAGGTAACAGATGCGTTGTACAATACTCCTGAAGAGTATGACAAAGCATATCGTGGATCAGATTCACTTGTAGGCACTTTACCAAATGTAACTATTGGAGATGATCCAAGAGTAACTGTTTGTGTGTAAGTTGCGTCTATGTTTCCTGAGAATGAACCATCTTTTAACACTGTTGGAAGTTCGGTCTTTGTGACTGCACTTTTAACAGTACTAATTGAATCATTTACATAGATTCGTGAAGAATCTGTGTATAATTTGGATGCTTCTCCGGTGACTGATGTTGATGCTCCGTTACTACTTGTAACAGCAGTTTGTTTTGCAAGCTCGCTTTGTAAGTTCGACGTTATATCTGCAACAGCAGCTACGTCTGTAAGAGCAGCACCTGAACCATATACTACTGCAACATTAGCAGCTCCACCCGTTACGAATGGTGCTGGATAATTAGCAGCGGCAGCAAGTCCAACTGTTGATCCTATCATTACAACGCTTGTCAAAACAGATGCAAGCTTTTTATAATTAAATTTCATTTTTATAAACCTCCTTTCAGCTTTGTGTTATTGACAGCCCCGAAGGACCCCTCGTAGAGGTGATTGCCGTTTAAATTGCAATCAGTCAAATTAGTAGTTTAGAATATTCTAAACCACCCACTCTAAGCTTACTAGAGTATATTGTTGAGGTTTTTGGGCTTTAAAAAGCTTTCTCCCCCGTTTTTTTATTGCGAACTCCAGTTTTCGAGTTTCCTGAGTTTATATATAAACCTTGTGTATAAACTAGCCAGTGATACATCTCCATAGAGCTATTTTAAGACGTTTTATAGACGATAAAATATATATATATGGTATTTCTAAACATATGTTGGGAAATTAAACAGATATACGCACTAAATACGAAAAATATATAAGGTATGGAAAGCCCCATATATTAAAGAGAGACAAATCTCTCAAAAAAATTGATAAAATGGCAACAAAAACAAAGATTAGAGAGATAAACATTATTGAAGAAAGCGGAGCGTTCAATACCTTCTTTAGTAAATTTTTAGGAGAAAAATCAGACTATGATTTTGAAGGACTCTCCGCCCTGCGAAAACTCCTAAGCAATGAAAAAGCTCGCATCCTACATCTAATAAAAACTAAAAAACCTGGCTCAATATATGCTCTAGCAAAATTATTGGGAAGAGATTTCAAGTCGGTAAGTGAAGATATCTCTCTCCTAGAGAGATTCGGATTCATCGAGCTGATAGCGGAAAAGTCTGGAAAAAGAAATAGGTTAAAACCTATTCTAGTTGTTAATACCATCACAATAAACATCAAAATCTAACTGCTAGGTACAAATTTCCAAAGCTCCAATTATATCTCCAGGATACATTGGCGTAATATACTCCGCACCCTGAATTTTTCCAGCGCATTCTCCCTTCTTTATGGCAAATACAAATGCGCTCGAAGAGTTTGTTTGGTAAGTCACATTGAATATGTATCCTTTAATTGGTCTGTCAGTTCCAACTTTAAAGCTTTCATCAAGCATTGCCGTAAATGGTACTTTAAAGTCAGTGCAGGCATCGTTACCATCCAGACACTTATTACCTTGATAGCACTCTTTTAGCAGCTCTCCAAGCTTTGAATATGCCGGTTCATACTGTAGAGCACAGTCTGAAGTGTATTCCATGCTGCTGTACAAGAAATTACTCACATCTCTACTTTCTGTCTTGACTTGATATCCGCTCCTCATCGAAAACCCAAGGATGACAATCAAAACGAGTGCCATTATTACAACTATGACTACAAATCCAACTATCTCTTCCTGCCCTTTCTTGTTTTTCATTTTTCCAATCATTATCCAGTTGTTATTGCCCTAGCTCCAGCATAAATCCTTCCTAGCTCGCATCTTTCATGTAATCCTTTGACAAAATCTTGCCTACAAACCGCCACATAGGCAATTGCCGGCGTTCCTATGCTATTATTTACCAAAGTAATGTCTGTACAGTCAGGATAATTTGCCTTAGTACATTCTCTTTTACTTCTGACTGGCGAGATTATCTCAACTCTCAGATAATCCAGGTTCCAGAACCCTTCATATTGCTTCCTATCTTTCAAAACAAGCACCTTATCAAAGTCTATGCAATTTCCGCAGTTGGCATATGAAAATTCGGCAACTGCAGGCAATCTCCTTGCCAGTTCGTTGGCATCCTGGGCTCTCAGGTCTGCAGCACTTTCCTTCAGACTAGTAAGTCGTATGGAAGAGTATGCCACAGCAACAATGGCAAAGAAGATCATCAGTGCAACTAGCACAAAAGCCATTTCCTGTATCTTCATCTGCCCTCTAGAAGAGTTTACAAACCAAACCATTGTTTTTCCCCCTTAAACTTTCAGCGATCGTTGCTACAGCATATAATTCATTCGTTCCAGCAATCTTACCTGCCTTGCTAGAGTAGGCAGCCAGTTCAGAATCCATATTTGAACTACAACCAAGCGGTGTTAAATCTCTAGTTTTCTCAAGATATATGGATGCCAATGAACTTGCTCGTTTCATAATCCTCTTAACTTGGCAATCATATGTTTTAGTGTCAGCAAATATCGCTCCATAAACTAGATTTCCTTCAAAATAGACGTTCGTATTGTTTTTAGTAACTTTTTTCCCCTGCGTATTTACAAACATATCACATTTGTCTGTTCTATCGAAACAAACTTTTATACTGCCAACTTTACATTCAGTCAATGAATTAGTAACATTAATGCTTTGAACATTCAAATTAGTTACAAATTCTTCAATATCCTGTGGTGGAGAAACAAAACAGTAATCTCCAGACCAAACCAATATCACGTCCGTAACTTTAAATGGAAATTCAAATGGCATTGAAACGACGTTAAATGTCTTTCCCTGTTCAACATTCCTAGAAAATATGTATTTACTATAAAAACTGACCTTTCCTCCAGGTTTTTCCCAGGCATTTCCTATTCCCGACTTGGAAGAAGTACTTATTTTCTGCACTCCAAAATTTCCATCCGTTCCACATTCGTTATACAATCGCGTTTCCACCGGAAAAATAATCTTATTTGCAATTCCTTCTTCCAAGGTAGTTTCAATGGGTGTTAGAAGAACACCAAGTTCCTTTGCAGCCCTGGTATCAATGGTAATTCTTTCAGTAACTACAAACTTCGTTGCAGCATATATGGCTAGGAAAATAACTGCT